>NZ_JBVAPG010000047.1:0-54243 GCF_055413685.1 Bradyrhizobium sp. LeoA1Lang
CCATCAGACTCGCTCGAAAGCGAATCCAACCCGCACACATCATCGCATGGTCACTTTGGCGTAGAGCTCACCAGGCCGCCGCCCAGCGCGCGCACTTCAAAACAAAAAGACAACTGTAATGCTAGTCTAAAAAACAACGTGCGCTAAAATGGCGTACCCATCAGCTTCGACAATCTTTCGATGCTGAGATAGCCGGCGTTGTAGGCCCACATCGCAACAGCAAAAATGACCGCGGAGATCAGCGTGGTCCAGAGCAGCTTGCGGCCCATCCGCGCCATGATCGGCGCGCCGGGATCAGTGCCTTCAACGCCCCCGCCCTCCTCGTGCTGGCTGCGCACGCCGAACGGCAGCGTCAGGAACAGCACGACCCACCACAAGACGAAGTAGATCGCGAATGCGGTTGAGATGCTGTAGGCCATGCTCTACGTTTTCAAGCGAAGTGGATGCCGGTTCGCGTCAAGAAAACGCGCCAAAGTAAAAGCTAGAGCCTGATCGATTCTGATGCAATCAGAACCAATCCGGCGCTATGCCTGCTCGATCTCGACCAGCGCACCGGAAAAATCCTTCGGGTGGAAGAACAGCACCGGCTTGCCGTGGGCGCCGATCTTGGGCTGGCCGTCGCCGAGCACGCGCGCGCCTTCGCCGATCAGCCGGTCGCGCGCGGCGATGATGTCGGGCACGTCATAGCAGACGTGATGGATGCCGCCGTCGGCATTGCGATCGACGAATTTTGCGATCGGCGAAGCATCGCCGAGCGGCTCGATGAACTCGATCTTGGTGTTGGGCAAGGTCACGAACACGGTGATGACGCCGTGCTCCGGCAACGGCACCGCATCCGAAATCTCGGCGCCGAATGCCGTGCCGTAGATCTTGGCCGCCTTCTTGGCGTCCTTGACCGCTATCGCGACGTGGTTGAGCCGGCCCAGCATGTTGTCTCTCCCTCGTAGTTACGCTTGTTCTTGTCGCCGCCTTCGCCGAACAGGCGTCAGACCACCAACACGTGAACGAGGCAGATCGGCTTCTTCCCCCAATGCTCGTTCACGGTCCCGCGCACGGCGCGGCGCACCGATTCCGCGACCGAATCCGGGTCGCGCCGGCGCGCCCGTGGCAGGCTTTCCACCGTCGATACCACCACATCGAACACGATCTCGTCGAGCGCCTCGCCTGCGGTATTTTTCTCCGGCACGCCGACCAGGTCGACCTCCGGATCCTCGGCCAATTCCCCCTGCGCCGTCATGGCGATCGCAACGAAGGCACAGCCGGCAAATCCCAACCGCCGCCGCTCGACCACGGCGCGCGACTTGGCGTCCTCCAGAATGATGCCGTCCTTGTAGAGGCGCCCCGAGGGCAGCTCAGCGATGATCCCGGGCTCGCCGGGCCCGAGCTTGACCAGGTCGCCGTTGCGGCACTCGATGACTCTTGGCACGCCCGCGGCACGCGCGAGCTTGGCGTGCTCGTGCAGATGCAGCGCCTCGCCATGCACGGGGATCAGAACTTGCGGCCGCACCCAGGAGAGCATGTCGCGCACTTCGTCGCGGCGCGGGTGGCCGGAGACGTGGACCAGATGGTCGCGGTCGGTGATGACCTCGATACCCTGCTCGACCAGGTCGTTGATGATCGATCCGACCGCCTTCTCGTTGCCGGGAATGGTGCGGGAGGAGAAAATCACGCAATCGCCCTTGTTGAGCGTGATCTCGGGATGATCGTCCTTGGCGATCCGCGCCAGCGCCGCGCGCGGCTCGCCCTGGCTGCCGGTGCAGATCGCCAGCACCCTGTCGGGCGGGAAATGGCCGTAGAGATCGGGCCCGCGGAAATTCTGCACGCCATCGAGGTAGCCGGTCTCACGCGCGACCTGGACCACGCGGTCCATGGCGCGGCCGACCACCACGACCTCGCGGTCCGCCACCCGCGCAGCGTCGGCAACCGCCTTGATGCGAGCGACGTTGGAGGCAAAGGTCGTCACCGCGACGCGGCCCTTCGCGCCTTTCACCAGTTCGGCGATGGTCTTCGACACCTCGGCTTCCGAGGGCGAACGCCCGTCGCGCACGGCGTTGGTGGAATCGCCGACCAGCGCCAGCACGCCGGCGTCACCAAGCTCGCGCAAGCGTTTCTCATCGGTCGGCGGACCGACGGTCGGCGTGGGGTCGAGCTTCCAGTCGCCGGTGTGCAAGACCGTGCCGACCTCGGTGTGGATCGCGAGCGCATGCGACTCGGGAATCGAATGCGCGACCGGGATGAATTCGACATTGAACGGGCCGATATCGACGCGCCCGCCAGAGGGCACCACGGTGATCGGGATTTTCGGCGGGTTGCGCTCGGCGGCGCATTTGGCCTCGAACAGCGCCGCGCTGAACTTGGTCGCGTAGATCTTGCACTGCAGCTTCGGCCAGAGATCGATGATGGCGCCGAAGTGGTCCTCATGGGCGTGCGTCAGCACGAGGCCCATCAGGTTCTGCTGTTCCTTCTCCAGGAACGAGATGTCGGGCATGATCAGGTCGATGCCGGGCAGATGCTCCTCGTCGCCGAAGGAGACGCCGAGATCGACCGCGAGCCAGGACCGCTGGTGGCGGTTGCCGAGCCCATAGATCGACAGGTTCATGCCGATCTCGCCGACGCCGCCGAGCGGCGCAAAAGTCAGTTCATCCGGCCGCGCCATCAGGCCGATCCCACCGAGGCCGTCGTGCCGAAATAGACCTCGCCTGCGGTTACGGGGACGTGCTTGCCGTCGGGCAGCCGGATAATCATGCAACCTGTCTCATCGATGGTGTCGAACGTGCCTTCGAGAATAGCGTTCCCCGTCCGAATCGCCACATTCTCCCCCAGCCGGGCGGCACGCTCGAGCCAAAGCTGACGGATTTCCGAAAAGCCGCGGCCATTGTCCCAAATGCCGCGGAATTCCACCCAGGCGTCCGAAAGCGCGGCAAACAGTTCCTCGGCGCTGACATGCACGCCAAGAGCAGCGAGCGAGGTCGCGGGCGTCGGCGTGCCCTCTGGCGCCCCCACGACATTGGTGCCGATGCCGACCACGACCGCAAGGCCGCCGCCGGCCACGATCTCGGCCTCGAGCAGGATGCCGGCGAGCTTCTTGTCCCCGGCCAGCACGTCGTTCGGCCATTTCAGCGAGAACTTCAGCGCATCCGCCCGGCCCAGACGCAGCACTGCCTCGACGCTCACTTTCTGCAGCGCCGCCTCCAGCGACAGCCCCGCGGCAAAGCCGAGCGTCGCCGCGACCGCGGGCGCCACGTCCACCACCTCGAGGATGCTGCTGGCGAGATTGCCGCGCGGCGCGATCCAGGCCCGCTGCCGCCGGCCGCGCCCCGCCGTCTGCTCCGGCGTGACGAACCAGATCGGCCCCCGCTCGCCTTCGCGGGCGCGGGATAGAGCTTCCGCATTGGTCGAGCCGATCTGGTCAAAGGCGGCTAGCCTGTAGCCGGCGGAAGTGGCGCGATGACCAAGCGTGAACGGCATCTAGAACAGCGACTTCGCCGCGGCGGTCGCAACGCTGACCAGCGGTCCCGGATAGGCGAAAAAGAAGATGTTGAAGAGGCCCGCGACTGCCAGCACCCCGCGCAACTCGATCCGGACCGGGTCGAGCTTGCCGACCGGCTCGTCGAAATACATCGTCTTGATGATGGCGAGATAGTAGTAGGCGCCCACCACACTGGTGAGCACGCCGATGACGGCGAGCGTGAACAGGTTGGCCTTGATCGCTGCGACGAACACGTACCACTTGGCGAAGAAGCCCGCGAGCGGCGGAATGCCGGCAAGCGAGAACAAGAGCATCGCGAAGAAGAAGGCGAGCAGCGGATTGGTGCGCGAGAGCCCGGCAAAATCGCTGATCTGCTCGACCGCCTGCCCATTGCGCTTCATCGCAAGGATGATCGCAAACGAGCCGAGCGTCATCGCGACGTAGATCGCGATGTACATCAGCACGCCCTGCGCGCCTTCCACCGTACCAGCGGCGAGCCCGACCAGCGCAAAGCCCATGTGGCCGATCGAGGAGTAGGCCATCAGGCGCTTGATGTTCTTCTGCCCGATCGCGGCGAACGAGCCGAGCGCCATCGAGGCGATCGAGACGAACACCAGGATCTGCTGCCATTGCGGCACGATGCCGGGGAATGCGGTCAGCGTCGCGCGCGTGAACACTGCCATCGCCGCGACCTTCGGTGCGGAGGCAAAGAACGCCGTGACCGGCGTCGGCGCACCCTCATAGACGTCAGGCGTCCACATGTGGAACGGCACCGCCGAGACCTTGAAGCAGAGGCCGGCGAGCAGGAACACCAGCCCAAACACGATGCCGGGCGTGCCGGTCGTGGCCGCCGCCGCGATGCCGGCGAAGCTGACGGTGCCGGTGAAGCCATAGATCAGCGAGGCGCCATAGAGCAGCATGCCCGAGGAAAGCGCGCCCAGCACGAAATATTTGAGGCCGGCTTCGGTTGACTTGGCGTTGTCACGGTGGCTGGCGGCGACGACGTAGAGCGCGAGGCTCATCAGCTCAAGGCCGAGATAGAGCGCGATCAGGTCGCCCGCCGAGATCAGCACCATCATGCCGAGGGTGGAGAGCAGCACCAGGATCGAATACTCGAAGATGCGGCGCGACGGATCGGACAGGAATTCCGTCGACAGGATCAGGGTTGCGGCCGAGCCGATCAGCGCGAGTATCTTCAGGAAGCGGGCAAAGTCGTCGACGATGAAGCTGCCGCCGAAGGTCACAAGCTTGCCGGACGGCAGCATCAGTATGAGCACGCCGGTGAGGATCAGCAGCAACGTCGCAAGCGTGGTCACGAGCCGGGTCGTCCCCTGCCCGCGATAGGCCCCGATCATCAACAGCACCATCGAGCCG
Source organism: Bradyrhizobium sp. LeoA1Lang (assembly GCF_055413685.1). Classification (NCBI taxonomy): domain Bacteria; kingdom Pseudomonadati; phylum Pseudomonadota; class Alphaproteobacteria; order Hyphomicrobiales; family Nitrobacteraceae; genus Bradyrhizobium; species Bradyrhizobium sp. LeoA1Lang. The sequence continues at coordinate 4,844 of NZ_JBVAPG010000047.1, forward strand.
ACCGCGAGCACGAGCTCGGGCAGCACCGGCTGCAACTGATAACCTGCACTCGAGAAGCTCATGGGTTAAGGCCTTACTGGAGCAGCGCGGCTGCCTTCACGGCAGTCACGGCGGTGTTGTAATTATTGACGAGCTGCTGGACCGAAGCCTCGGACATGTCGAGCACCGGCTTTGGATAGACGCCGAACAGGATGGTCAGCGCCACCAGCGGGAACAGGATCAGGCATTCGCGCGCCGTCAGATCCTTGATGCTCATCAAGGACGGCTTGACCAGCGCCCCGAACACCACCTTGCGATAGAGCCACAAGGCATAGGCCGCGGACAGGATCACGCCGGTGGTCGCAAGCACCGTGGTCGGCAGCGACACCTTGAAGGTGCCGAGCAGCGTCATGAACTCGCCGATGAAGCCACTGGTCCCGGGCAGGCCGACATTGGCCATGGTGAAGACCATGAACACCAGCGCATAGAGCGGCATCCGGTTCACCAGGCCGCCATAGGCGGCGATCTCGCGGGTATGCATGCGATCGTAGACGATGCCGACGCAGAGGAACAGCGCGCCGGAGACGATGCCGTGGGAGATCATCTGGAACACGCCGCCGGCGACGCCCTGCATGGTCCCGGCGAAAACGCCCATGGTGACGAAGCCCATATGGGCGACGGACGAATAGGCGATCAGCTTCTTGATGTCCTCCTGCATCAGGGCCACCAGCGAGGTGTAGATGATGGCGATGACGGACAGCGTGAAGACCAGCGGCGCGAAGTCGTGCGACGCCAGCGGGAACATCGGCAGCGAGAAGCGCAGGAAGCCGTAGCCGCCCATCTTCAGAAGGATTGCCGCCAGGATCACCGACCCCGCGGTCGGAGCCTCGACATGGGCGTCAGGCAGCCAGGTGTGCACCGGCCACATCGGCATCTTCACCGCAAAGGAGGCAAAGAACGCGAGCCAGGCCCACTTCTGCAGGTTGTGCGGCACGGCGGTGTGCATCAGGGTCGGAATGTCGGTCGTGCCCGCATTCCAGTACAGCGCCATGATGGCAAGCAGCATCAGCACCGAGCCGAGCAGCGTGTAGAGGAAGAACTTGAAGGAGGCATAGACCCGGCGCGGGCCGCCCCAGACGCCGATGATCAGGAACATCGGGATCAGGCCGCCTTCGAAGAACAGGTAGAACAGCACGAGGTCGAGCGCCGAGAAGGTGCCGACCATCAGCGTTTCCAGGATCAGGAACGCCATCATGTATTCGCTCACGCGCTGCGTGACCGATTTCCAGCTCGCGATGATGCAGAACGGCATGACCGCGGTGGTCAGGATCAGCAACGGCAGCGAGATGCCGTCGACGCCCATGTGGTAGTTGATGCCGGTGGCGAGCCACGACGCCTTCTCGACAAACTGGAAGTCGGCGTTCGCCGGATCGAACCGCACCACCAGGATCAACGAAATCAGGAAGGTGATCAGCGTGGTCCACAGCGAAATCCAGCGGGCGTTGCGGTTTGCCGCTTCATCCCCGCCCCGTGCGAGCAGATAGACCAAGAGCGCGCCGAGCGCCGGCAGGAAGGTAACAACGGAAAGGATAGGCCAGGTCGTCATCACTGGCCTCCCAGGCCGAACATGAACCAGGTGATCAGGCCGGCGACGCCAATCAGCATCGCGAAGGCGTAGTGGTAGAGATAGCCGGTCTGGATCTTCACGGCGTTACGGGCGACGTCGAGCACACGCGCCGACACGCCATCCGGTCCGAAGCCGTCGATGATGGCGCCGTCACCCTTCTTCCAGAGGGTGTAGCCGATCCACTTCGCGGGCCGCACGAAGATCAGATCGTACAGCTCGTCGAAATACCACTTGTTGAGCAGGAACTGGTAAAGCATCGGCTGCTGCTTGGCGAGTTCGACCGGCAGATACGGCCGGCTGATGTAGAAGAGATACGAGATCAGGAAGCCCAGCACCATCATGACGGTCGGCAGGAAGGCGATCGTCTCGGGGATATGGTGCATTTCCTCGATGATATGCGGATTCATCTTCACGGAGTCGCGGAAGAACTCCTCGATGCCGTGGCCCGCGAACAATTCCCTGAACGGGAAGCCGGCCACGATCGAGCCAACCGCGAGCACGCCGATCGGGATCAACATCCAGATCGGGCTCTCATGCGCGGCCTCGTAGTGCTCCTCGTCATGCGGCGTACCGTGGAAGGTCTTGAAGATCAGACGCCAGGAATAGAACGAGGTCAGGAGGGCAGCGAAGACGGTCAGCAGAAAGCCGTAGAACGCGAACGGATTGTGCGAGGCATAGGCCGACTCGATGATCGCGTCCTTGGAGAAGTAGCCCGCGGTCAGCGGGAATCCGGTCAGCGCCAGCGTGCCGACCACCATCACCGCGTAGGTATAGGGGATCTTTCGCCACAGCCCGCCCATGTTGCGGATGTCCTGCTCGTGATGCATCGCGTAGATCACGGAGCCGGAGCCCAAGAACAGCAGCGCCTTGAAGAAGGCGTGGGTGAACAGATGGAACATGCCGACCGAATAGGCCCCCGCTCCCATCGCCACGAACATGTAGCCGAGCTGGGAACAGGTTGAATAGGCGACGATGCGCTTGATGTCGTTCTGTACCAGACCGATGGTCGCGGCAAAGAACGCGGTGGTCGCGCCGAAGAACATCACCACGGCCTGCGCGTTCGGCGCGAGCTCGAACAGCGGCGACAGCCGCGCCACCATGAAGACGCCGGCGGTCACCATGGTCGCGGCATGGATCAGGGCCGAGACCGGGGTCGGGCCTTCCATCGCGTCCGGCAACCAGGTGTGCAGCAGGAACTGCGCCGATTTGCCCATCGCGCCCATGAACAAGAGAACGCACGTCAGCGTCAGCGCATCGACATGCCAGCCGAAGAAATTGATGGTCTTGCCGGTCAGGCCTGCGGCGCCGCCGAAGATGGTGTCGAAATCAGTCGAGCCGATCAGCGCGAACACCGCGAAGATGCCGAGCAAAAAGCCGAAATCGCCCACACGGTTGACGATGAAGGCCTTGATCGCGGCGGCGTTGGCCGACGGTTTCTGATACCAGAAGCCGATCAACAGGTAGCTCGCCAGGCCCACGCCTTCCCAACCGAAGAACATCTGCACCAGATTGTCCGCGGTCACCAGCATCAGCATCGCGAAGGTGAACAGCGACAAATAGGCGAAGAAGCGCGGCCGGTACGGGTCCTCGTCCATGTAGCCGATGGAATAGAGGTGCACGAGCGAGGACACGGTGTTGACGACCACCAGCATCACCGCGGTCAGCGTGTCGATCCGGAGCGCCCAGGAGACCTGCAGGTCGCCGGAGGTGATCCACGGAAATAGCGTGACGCGGGCGTCGTGGTGCAGGAAGCCGACATCGACCAGTGCGAACCAGGACAGCGCAGCCGAGACGAACAACAGTCCGGTCGTGATCAGTTCGGCCGCGCGGGAGCCGGCGGCCGGCGGTTCGGCAGCATGATGATCGTCATGGCCGTGATCATCATGACCGTGCGCGTCATGGGCTTCGGCAGCGTGAGCGTCCGCGCCATGCCCGTCATCGTGATGCTCGACGGTGTCGCCGCTCGGATTGCGTCCATGCGCGCCGACGATCGCAATCAGGCCGGCAAGAATGGCGCCGAGCAGCGGCAGAAAGACGATTGCCTGGTACATCGGCGCGTTAGCCCTTCATCAGATTGACGTCTTCAACCGCGATCGAACCGCGGTTGCGGAAATAGACCACCAGGACGGCAAGCCCGATCGCGGCCTCCGCGGCCGCGACGGTGAGCACCAGGAGCGCGAACACCTGGCCGACGATGTCGCCGAGGAAGGTCGAGAACGCCACCAGGTTGATGTTGACCGAGAGCAGGATCAACTCGATCGACATCAGGATGACAATGATATTCTTGCGGTTCAGGAAGATGCCGAGGATCCCGAGCGTGAACAGGATCGCGCCGACCGCGAGATAGTGTCCGAGCCCGATCGTCATTTCACCCACTCCGCCGCATCAGCTTCCTGCAGCCCCTGCCCCGACGACACCTTGCGCAGCGCCATCGCCATTTCCGGCGTGCGCGCGTTCTGCACGGTGATGTTCTGCCGCTTGATGTTCGTCTTGTGGCGCAGCGTCAGCACGATGGCGCCGATCATCGCGACGAGCAGCACGAGGCCGGCGAGCTGGAAGTAGAAGATGTACTTCGTATAGAGCACGAGTCCGAGCGCCTCGGTATTGGAGACATTGGTCGGGATCGCCGCGGTGATCGTCTTGGTGACGGCGGGGTTGATCACCCAGGCGCCGACTATCAAGAGAAGCTCGAACATGAAGATGCCGCCGATCACGAGACCCACCGGCAGGTATTCGAGAAAGCCCTCGCGAAGCTCGCTGAAATCGACGTCGAGCATCATGATCACGAACAGGAACAGCACCGCGACCGCGCCGACATAGACGACGATCAGGATCATCGCCAGGAACTCGGCGCCCATCAGCACGAACAGGCCCGAGGCGTTGACGAAGGCCAGGATCAGATACAGCACCGAATGAACGGGGTTGCGCGACACAACCACCATCACGGCCGACGCCACGCAGACCGCGGCAAACAGGTAAAAGAACAGTGCGGGAAGGATCATTGCTGCCCTCCCGTCATTCCGGGGCGCGCAACGCGCGAACCCGGAATCTCGCACGACAACCTCTGGATTCCGGGTTCGCGGACGTTGTCCGCGCCCCGGAATGACGTGGGAATGTTCTGAAGGATCATGCCCTCACCTCAACGGTACGGCGCATCGAGCTCGATCGCCTTGGCGATCTCGCGCTCCCAGCGGTCGCCATTGGCGAGCAGCTTGGCCTTGTCATAGTAGAGTTCCTCGCGTGTCTCGGTCGCGAATTCGAAATTCGGTCCCTCGACGATGGCATCGACCGGGCAGGCCTCCTGGCACAGGCCGCAATAGATGCATTTCACCATGTCGATGTCGTAGCGCACGGTGCGGCGGGTGCCGTCGTTGCGGCGCGGGCCGGCCTCGATCGTGATCGCCTGCGCCGGGCAGATCGCCTCGCACAGCTTGCAGGCGATGCAGCGCTCCTCGCCGTTCGGATAGCGGCGAAGCGCATGCTCGCCGCGAAACCGCGGCGAGATCGGGTTCTTCTCGAAGGGATAGTTGATGGTCGGCTTCGGCTTGAAGAAATAGCGCATGGCGAGGAAGAACGCCGAGACGAATTCCGAGAGCAGAAGCGAGCGGGCTGTTGCGTTGATATTCATGACGGCCTCACTTCGGCGCGATGCCGGCGAATTGCAGCACAGCGGCCACGACCACCACCATCGCCAGCGACAGCGGCAGGAACACCTTCCAGCCAAGCCGCATCAGTTGATCGTAGCGGTAGCGCGGCACGATCGCCTTCGCCATCGCGAACATGAAGAACATGAAGAAGAGTTTCAGCGCGAACCAGATCACGCCGGGGATCCAGGTGAACGGCGGCAGCGCCACCGGCGGCAGCCAGCCGCCGAGGAACAGGATCGTCGCCAGCGCACACATCGTGGTGATCGCGACATACTCGCCAAGCATGAACAGAAGATACGGCGTCGAGCCGTATTCGACCATGAAGCCCGCGACCAGTTCGGATTCCGCTTCCACGAGGTCGAAGGGCGGACGGTTGGTTTCCGCCAGCGACGAGACGTAGAACACCACGAACATCGGGAATAGCGGCCAGACGTACCAGTTCAGGATCGTGAGCTGCGGCAGGCCGATCAGGTGGGCCAGCCCACGGGTGTTCTGCGCTTCGACCACTGCGGACAGATTGAGCGAGCCGGCGCAGAGCAGCACGGTGATGATCACGAAGCCGATCGAGACCTCGTAGGACACCATCTGCGCCGCGGAGCGGAGCGCGGCAAGGAACGGGTATTTCGAGTTCGACGACCAGCCGGCCATGATGATGCCGTAGATCGACAGCGAGGAGATCGCGAAGATGTAGAGCACGCCGACATTGATGTCGGAGATCACCCAGCCGAAATCCATCGGGATCACCGCCCAAGCGGCGAGCGCGAGGACGCAGGACACCAGCGGCGCCAATAGGAACACGCCCTTGTTGGCGCTGGCCGGGATCGTCGGCTCCTTCAGCACGAACTTCAGAAGGTCGGCGAAGGATTGCAGCAATCCCCACGGACCGACCACGTTGGGGCCGCGGCGGATCTGCACCGCCGCCCAGATCTTGCGGTCGGCGAGCAGGATGTAGGCGATCGCGATCAGGAGCACGACGAGCAGGAGCACGCTCTGGGCGAGCATGATGATCAGCGGCCAGAGGAAGCCGGTCCAGAACGAGCTTGCGAAGAAATCAGCCATCAGGTCACGCTCACTCCGCTGCCGTCAGCATCCGCGCCGAGGCCAGGCGCGAACATTCCGCCATCACGGCGGACGCCCGGGCGATCGGGTTGGTCAGATAGAAGTCCTCGACCGGACTCTGGAACACCGCCTTGTCGGCGCTTCCGCCCTTCGACGCAAGCGCCTTGATATCGTCGGCCTTGCCAGGCTCGATCTGGTCGATCCGCATCAGATGCGGCACCGCCTTGAACAGCGCCTGGCGCAAGGCAGCCAGCGAATCGTAAGGCAGTTTCTTGCCCAGCACGTCCGAGAGCGCGCGGATGATCGCCCAGTCCTCGCGCGCTTCCCCGGGCGGGAAGGCGGCGCGGGCGGCCACCTGTGCCCTGCCCTCGGTGTTGACGTAGATGCCGGACTTCTCGGTGTAAGCCGCGCCCGGCAGGATCACGTCGGCGCGGTGGGCGCCGCGGTCGCCATGGGTGCCGATATAGACGACGAACGTTCCGTCCGACACCTTGATCTCGTCGGCGCCGAGCAGGAACAGCACGTCGAGCGCGCCGGAGGTCGTCATCCGCGCCGCATTCAAGCCGCCGGCGCCGGCCGAAAAGCCGATATCGAGAGCGCCGACGCGGGAGGCGGTATCGTGGAGCACGCCGAACCCGTTCCAGCCGTCCTTCACCGCGCCGAAGTCGACCGCAAGCTTCGCCGCCTGCGCCAGCACCGCCGCGCCGTCCTGGCGCGCGAACGCGCCGGCGCCCACCAGCACGATCGGGTTCTTGGCATTCTTGAGCACGTCGGCGAAGGAATGCTTGCCGGCGGCGAGCGTCGCGAGCGTCTCCGGTCCGGCGCCAAGATAGTCGTAGTCGTAGGTCAGGTCCGCCTTCGGGCCGATCACGCCGATCTTGAGTTGGCCGGAGCGCCAGCGCTTGCGGATGCGGGCGTTGATGATCGCGGCTTCCTTGCGCGGGGTCGAGCCGATGATCAGGAGCGCATCCGCCCGCTCGATGCCTGCAATCGTCGGGTTGAAGATGTAGCTGCCGCGGCCGGCCTTCGGATCGAAGGCATCGCCACCCTGCACGGCGAGGTTGGACGAGCCGTATTTCGCCAGCAGTTCCTTCAGCGCGAACATTTCTTCGACCGCGGCAACGTCGCCGGCGATGGCGCCGATCCGCTTGCCGTCGACCCGGCCGGTCTTGGCCGCGATCGCTGCGAAGGCTTCCTGCCACGAGGCCGGGCGGAGCTTGCCGTTCTCGCGGATATAGGGCCGGTCGAGCCGCTGGGTACGCAGGCCGTCGACGATGTGGCGGGTCTTGTCGGAGATCCACTCCTCGTTCACGGCCTCGTTGATGCGCGGCAGGATCCGCATCAGCTCGCGGCCGCGGGTGTCGACCCGGACCGCCGAGCCGACGCCGTCCATGACGTCGACCGACTGCGTCTTGCCGAGTTCCCAGGGACGAGCGGCGAAGGCATAGGGCTTCGAGGTCAGCGCACCGACCGGACAGATGTCGACGAGATTACCCTGCAATTCCGAAGTCAGGGCGTGTTCGAGATAGGTCGTGATCTCCATGTCCTCACCGCGGCCGGTCGCGCCCATTTCCGGGGCGCCCGCCACTTCCGCGGAGAACCGGACGCAGCGGGTGCACTGGATGCAGCGGTTCATCGAGGTCTTGACCAGCGCGCCCAGATATTTGTCCTCGACCGCGCGCTTGTTCTCGGCGAAGCGGCTGGTGTCGACGCCATAGCCCATCGCCTGGTCCTGCAGGTCGCATTCGCCGCCCTGGTCGCAGATCGGGCAGTCCAGCGGATGGTTGATCAGCAGGAACTCCATCACGCCTTCGCGCGCCTTCTTCACCATCGGCGAGCGGGTGGAGATTTCCGGCGGTTCGCCCTTGGGGCCCGGACGGCAGTCGCGCACGCCCCAGGCGCAGCTCGCGACCGGCTTCGGGCCGCCCTTCACTTCGACGAGGCACATCCGGCAGTTGCCGGCGATCGACAGCCGCTCGTGGTAGCAGAAGCGCGGGATTTCGGCGCCGGCGGCCTCGCACGCCTGCAGCAGCGTGTATTCCGGCGGCACATCGATCTCTTTGCCATCGATGATCAGTTTGGTCATTTCTTTACGTCTTTCCCAGCTTGCAGTCGGGCGGCACGACGCTGGCGGTCTTCAGTGAAGCCTTAACCCATTGCTGGGTGTCGGCGCTGTAGGTCGCGAGATAGGCCGGCTCGGCGGTGTCCTTGGCGCAGAGGAACGGCAGATGCGGTCTCAAATCGTAGTCGCAGGAAGCCGCCCATTCGCGCCGATTGGCAAACGCCGACATCGCCTCCTCGCAGGCATAGAGGAAGTACGAGACGAAGCTCTCGTACTTCACCTGGTCCTCCTGGCTGCCCGCCTTGATCCGCTCATAGTCCGGTTGCGAATATTTCGGGTTCCTGAAGGCAAGATCGGTGTAGCCGAGAAACGCCTGACGCGCGCTCGAGGCGCGACTGCCGGTGCGTAGCTCGTTGATCTGGAACAGGATCGCAACAAAGCCGAGCAGCGCCACGGCCGCCTGCGCCATCTGCGCAAGCGTCCCGTATCTCTGCCACCAGAAGCTTGGTTGCGACATCAAGATCACTCCGCCGCCACCATGTGCGCGGGATCGAGCACGCCGACGTCGTCAATATCGGCCTTGTGCGAATATTGGTCGATGCGTGCTTCGATCTCATGACGGAAATGCGCGATCAGGCCCTGGATCGGCCAGGCCGCGGCGTCGCCGAGTGCGCAGATGGTGTGACCCTCGACCTGCTTCGTCACCTCGAGCAGCATGTCGATCTCGCGCTTGTGCGCGCGCCCCTCGGCCATGCGGGTGAGCACGCGCCACATCCAGCCCGTGCCTTCGCGGCACGGCGTGCACTGGCCGCAGCTCTCATGCTTGTAGAAGTAGGAGATGCGCGCGATCGCCCGGATCAGGTCGGTCGACTTGTCCATCACGATCACGGCCGCGGTGCCGAGGCCGGAGCGCAATTTGCTCAAGGAGTCGAAATCCATCGGCGTGTCGATGATCTGCTCGGCCGGCACCATGCGCACCGACGAGCCGCCGGGGATCACCGCCTTCAGATTGTCCCAGCCGCCGCGGATGCCGCCGCAGTGCTTTTCGATCAGCTCGCGGAACGGGATCCCCATCGCCTCTTCGACGTTGCAGGGCCGCTCGACATGGCCGGAGATGCAGAACAGCTTTGTGCCGACATTGTTCGGCCGGCCGATCGCGGCGAACCAGGCCGCGCCACGGCGCAGGATATCCGGTGCAACCGCGATCGACTCCACGTTGTTGACGGTGGTCGGGCAGCCGAACAGGCCCACATTGGCCGGGAACGGCGGCTTCAGCCGCGGCTGGCCCTTCTTGCCTTCGAGGCTTTCCAACAGCGCCGTCTCTTCGCCGCAGATATAGGCGCCGGCGCCATGGGCGACGTAGAGGTCGAACGGCCAGCCATTGACGTTGTCCTTGCCGATCAGCTTGGCCTCATAGGCCTGATCGATCGCAGCCTGCAGATGCTCGCGCTCGCGGATGAATTCGCCGCGGACATAGATGTAGCAGGCATGCGCGTTCATCGCGAAGCTCGCGAGCAGGCAGCCTTCGATCAAGAGATGCGGATCGTGCCGCATGATCTCGCGGTCCTTGCAGGTCCCCGGCTCGGACTCGTCGGCATTGACCACGAGATAGCTCGGCCGGCCGTCGGTCGATTCCTTCGGCATGAACGACCATTTCAAGCCGGTCGGAAAACCGGCCCCGCCACGGCCGCGCAGGCCGGAGGCCTTCATCTCGGCGATGATCCAGTCGCGGCCCTTGTCGATAATCGCCTTGGTGCCGTCCCAGGCGCCACGGCGGCGCGCGCCCTCGAGGCCCCAATCATGGAGGCCGTAAAGGTTCTTGAAGATGCGGTCCTTGTCGTCGAGCATGCCTAGAACTTTCCAAACATCAACGATTGGCCTGGGCGTAAGCGAGCCCCGCAGCGCATCCGCCGAAGGTCAGCGCCCACAACAGGCTGGATTCGAGCGAGGCGTTCAGCCCATAGCGCTGCAGCAGGAAAATGAACGCGGCGGCGACCGCCGCGTGGAGAGCGATGTAACGCCAGTGTTTCATCGCGACCTCCCTTCCCGCCCGCTGCCATGCGAGACCAGGCTTCATGTGGTTTCCTTCAGCGTGGTCGGTCCACCCGCCGGCGCCGAGAACTGACGGTCGACCTGCGGGCCCGGCTTCGGCGGATTACCCGAGGCGAAACCATCCAGCACTTTGCCGAAGCTCTCCTTGGTCAGATCCTCGTAAGTGTCCTTCCAGATCTGGACCATCGGCGCGTTCACACAGGCGCCCAGACACTCGACCTCTTCCCAACTGAAATTGCCGTCCTTCGACAATTCGAAGGGCTCGTGACTGATGCGATGCTGGCAAACTTCGATCAGATCGCCCGCGCCGCGCAGGCGGCATGGCGTGGTGCCGCAGACCTGGACATGCGCCTTCTTGCCGACCGGCTGCAACTGGAACATCGTGTAGAAGGTCGCGATCTCCAGCACGCGGATGTGGGGCATTTCGAGCAGGTCGGCGACGGTGCGGATCGCGGCTTCCGAAACCCAGCCCTCGTTCTGCTCCTGCGCCCGCCACAGGATTGCGATCACCGCGGAGGCCTGACGTCCCGGCGGATACTTCGCGATCTGCTGCTTGGCGAAAGCGAGATTCTCCTCCGTGAACGCAAAGCTCGCGGGCTGCAATTCCTTCGGGGCGAGGCGACGGACCGACATTTTTTACTCTCTCATTGCATGCGGCGAACGGTCTTCGCATTCAGCGCGCTGATCCGGTCCTGCCAGAAGGCGCTTGCGGTGCCGAACACGTTGTAGCCGACATGGGTCGATACCTTGATGCGATCGAGGATCGAAAGCTCGGTCACGGTTTCAAGGCGATTGGAGCTGGGATCGTAGACGATCAGCTTGAGCGGGGTCTCTTCAAGGATGTAGCGCGACACGGTGTGCTTGCGATCGCTGCCATGCTCCTCGCACAGCAGCACGCTGTCGCCCTGCATCAGCCGGACGCCGCCCTTCATCGCCTCGATCTCGACGCCCTCGACGTCGAGCTTGATCAGATATTTTCCGTTCAGCTCGATCTTGCCGTCGTCGAGCAGATTGTCGAGCGCGATCACCGGCACTTCCTCGCCGTCGGCCTGGTCGCCGGCGATGCTGAACGCCTCATGCTTGGTGCCGGAGAGCTTCGCCGTGCCCCTGCCTGCGCCGATCGCGCATTTCATCGTCTCGAAGCGATTGCCGTTGATCGCAGCGTTGTTCGCGAGCTTCGGGAAATTCTGTCCCGACGGCTCGATCGCGATCGCCTTTTGCGCACCAAACGGCTTGCTCGAGACCAGCACCGACCAGTAGCCGTAATTGGCGCCGCAATCGATCAGCGTGTAGTCGACGTCGGCGGAATCCTTGAACAGGAGCTCGAGCTCGTCCTCGTAATGGTAGGATCGGTTGAGCAGCTTGCTCCAATAGCCGTCGCCATAGGGAAACTCGAACACCGCGTCCTCATTGAGCCGGATGGCGATGTTGCGCTCGGGCAGCGTCTTGCGCAGCAGGTTCGCGCAGGCGATGTAGCCCATGTGGGAAAAGTGCGAGGAGATCTTCGAACCGGTCGACAGCGCCAGCGCAGCCGTCCGCTCCCACAGGTTGGCTCCTTCGAGAGCCCCTGAGGCGCGGTCAAACTGGATGGGCGGCTGCACCATCACCGATCGACCTCTCCGAACACGATGTCGAGCGAGCCGAGGATCGCGGAGACGTCGGCGAGCAGATGGCCCGTGCAGATGTGATCCATCGCCTGCAGATGGGCAAAGCCCGGCGCGCGAATCTTGCACTTGTAGGGCTTGTTGGTGCCGTCGGCGACGAGATAGACGCCGAACTCGCCCTTGGGTGCCTCCACCGCGGCGTAGACTTCGCCGGCCGGCACATGCACGCCCTCGGTGTAGAGCTTGAAGTGATGGATCAGCGCTTCCATCGAGCGCTTCATCTCGCCGCGCCGCGGCGGCGCGATCTTGTTGTCTTCGACGACGACCGGCCCCTGCCCGTCGGGCGATTTCAGTTTCTGGATGCACTGCTTCATGATGCGCACCGACTGGCGCATCTCTTCCATGCGGATCAGGTAGCGGTCGTAGCAGTCGCCGTTCTTGCCGATCGGAATGTCGAAATCCATCTCGGCGTAGCATTCGTAGGGCTGCGCCTTGCGCAGGTCCCAGGCCGCGCCCGAGCCGCGCACCATCACGCCAGAGAAGCCCCACTCCCAGGCTTCCTTCAGCGACACCACGCCGATGTCGACGTTGCGCTGCTTGAAGATGCGGTTGCCGGTGAGCAGCGTATCGAGGTCGTCCACCACTTTGAGGAACGGGTCGCACCACGCATCGATATCGTCGATCAGCTTCGGCGGCAGGTCCTGGTGCACGCCGCCGACGCGGAAGAAGGCGGCATGCATGCGCGAGCCGGAGGCGCGCTCGTAGAACATCATCAGCTTTTCGCGCTCCTCAAACCCCCACAGCGGCGGGGTGAGCGCGCCGACGTCCATCGCCTGCGTAGTGACGTTGAGCAGATGCGACAGGATACGGCCGATCTCGCAATAGAGCACGCGGATCAGTTGCCCGCGCCGCGGCACCGTGATGCCGAGCAGCTTTTCCGCCGCGAGGCAGAAGGCATGCTCCTGATTCATCGGCGCGACGTAATCGAGCCGGTCGAAATACGGGATCGCCTGCAGGTAGGTCTTGTGCTCGATCAGCTTCTCGGTGCCGCGATGCAAGAGCCCGATATGCGGATCGACGCGCGCGACTACTTCGCCATCAAGTTCGAGCACGAGGCGCAACACGCCGTGCGCGGCCGGATGCTGCGGTCCAAAGTTAATGGTGAAGTTGCGCAGGTTTTGAGGTTGCTCGTTCATGGTGCAGCTCCCGCTGCCTGGCGAATAGCGAATGGCGAGTAGCGAATAGCGAACGTCATTTTGCGGACTTGTCCTGCAGGGAGCGTATCAACGCTCGAACCATTTTGCCCAAACTCTCGCACCGCCCCATTACCAGTTCCAGTTCGGATGCAGGCAGAATGCCGACCCGCTCCGCCAGCAAGAGATGAGTTTCCAATTCCTTCAGAGAGCCCTGCGACACGCGCAGCGACTGCACGAAACTGCCTGTACTCTCGCGCCCATGACCTTCCGCGATATTGGCGGGAATAGAAGCCGCAGCCCGCCTGACCTGGGATGTCAGGCCAAACAGCTCGTCGCGAGGAAATCGCCCCGTCAAGCGATAGCAGGAGGACTCCGCTAAGATCATGGCATCCTGCCACACCCTTAGGTCCCGGTACGAGCTGATCGATGGGTCGCTCAACAATCATCCCTATTCGCCACTCGCCATTCGCTATTCGCCACTTCTCTTCTCATCGCCCGGCAGCGGATAATCCGCACCTTCCCAAGGCGAGAGGAAATCGAACTTGCGGAATTCCTGGTTGAGGCGCACCGGCTCGTACACCACCCGCTTCTCCTCGTCGTCGTAGCGAACCTCGACGAAGCCGGTGAGCGGAAAGTCCTTGCGCAGCGGATGGCCGTCGAAGCCGTAATCGGTCAGGAGCCGGCGCATGTCGGGATGGCCGGTGAAGATCACGCCATAGAGATCGTAGGTCTCGCGCTCGAACCAGTCGGCGCCGGGAAAGACCTCGATGATCGACGGCACCTGCGTGTTCTCGTCGGCCTCCGCGCGCAGGCGGATGCGTGTGTTCAGCGTCGGTGACAGGAAGTGATAAACAACGTCGAACCGCTTGTCCCGCTCGGGGTAGTCAACCGCGGTCACGTCGGTGAAGTTGACGAAGCGCAGGGCCGGATCGTCGCGCAGGTGCTTGACGACGTCGACGATCTTCTCCGCGTCCACATCAACCGTGAGCTGATTGAACGCAACCGAATGCGCCTTCGCCGCGCCGGGAAGCGCGCTAACGATCGTCTGCCCCAAGGCGTCGAGCTTGGCGTCGTCCATGACGTAATACCTTAGCGTTCGATAGTGCCGATGCGGCGGATCTTCTTCTGCAGCAGCAAGACGCCGTAGAGCAGCGCTTCCGCCGTCGGCGGACAGCCCGGCACGTAGATGTCGATCGGCACGATGCGGTCGCAGCCGCGCACCACCGAATAGGAATAGTGGTAGTAGCCGCCGCCATTGGCGCAGGAGCCCATCGAGATCACGTAGCGCGGCTCCGGCATCTGGTCGTAGACCTTGCGCAGCGCCGGCGCCATCTTGTTGGTCAGCGTGCCCGCGACGATCATCACGTCCGACTGCCGCGGCGAAGCACGCGGGGCGAATCCGAAGCGCTCGACGTCGTAGCGCGGCATCGAGACCTGCATCATCTCGACCGCACAGCAGGCCAGGCCGAACGTCATCCACATCAGCGAGCCGGTACGGGCCCAGGTGATCAGGTCGTCGGCGGCCGCGACGAAGAAACCCTTGTCGGAGAGCTCGTGGTTGATGTCGCGGAAATACGGATCATTGGCGCCGACCGGCTTGCCGGTGGCGGGATCAAGGATGCCCCTCGGCGCCGGCGCGATTGCCGGCCGGGACGTTGCGGCAGTAGGGCTCAATCCCATTCGAGCGCGCCTTTCTTCCATTCATAGGCAAAGCCGACCGTCAGCACGGCCAGAAACACCATCATCGACCAGAACCCGGTCGCGCCCAGCTTTCCGAACGCCACCGCCCAGGGGAAAAGAAACGCCACTTCGAGGTCGAAGATGATGAAGAGGATCGCCACCAGATAGAAGCGGACATCGAACTTCATGCGGGCGTCGTCAAAAGCGTTGAATCCGCATTCATAAGCGGAGAGCTTTTCCGGATCGGGCTGCTGGAATGCGAGCAGGAATGGCGCGATCAGGAGCGCCAGGCCGATCACGGCTGCGACCCCGATAAACACCACAAGTGGAAGATAATTCTGCAGGATGCCGTTCATCGGCGGTGCCTTCTTGCTGCGGTTTCGGACAGCCGCAGATTCGTGTCATTGGAATTATTCTTGAGCCTTAGCGCAGCGCAACAGAGGGCGCAAGACAAGCTATTTTAAAGCTCCG
This sequence comes from Bradyrhizobium sp. LeoA1Lang, assembly GCF_055413685.1. NCBI lineage: Bacteria > Pseudomonadati > Pseudomonadota > Alphaproteobacteria > Hyphomicrobiales > Nitrobacteraceae > Bradyrhizobium > Bradyrhizobium sp. LeoA1Lang. The sequence continues at coordinate 20,221 of NZ_JBVAPG010000047.1, forward strand.
TCGGGCTAGGCCGCCTCCGATCAACCGGTGTTAAGCGCGCGTTCTCGCCCAAGATGAAGAACGCGTGACCTCGAAGGTTCGTGCCCCAGATTTGCAGCTCCCGATCGCCAAAATCCACAGTGGCCAATAATCGCCCGGCCATCTCTGCGCACCTCTCGTTTAGTTGAACCGCGGCGGTCCTGTCGGGCCGATACGGCATGTTGGCCCGCCACCCCCCTGTAGCGGCGTTATCCCCAAGGAATCCTCCGTCGCTTGTGACTTTTTTCCTTTAGCCCCGGCGTCCTGCAGCCACGCACGAAACCAATCCCGCCGAGCAATGAAACCATTTTGGGGAACCCGCGAAACCATTCTGAAACAGACCAAGGGTACCTCTTTGCCCAACAGGCGGCGGCAAAGCTCGCCCGGAGGCGCAAGATGAACCACTCAATTCACTCGGCGGATCGCTCGACCCACCTGAAAATCGTGGTGGTCGCGCTGGTGGCGGGCATTGCGGTCGCAGCCTTGGGTATCGCCGCGCGCAACAATTCGGAATTCACCCAGACCGCCCAGACCCAGGTGGTGAAGGCTGGCAAGCCGGTGGCGATTACCAGTTCAGGCACCTCGACGGTCCGCTGACCCGCGCATTTGCTGATAAGGCACGTAAGGCCGCCTCCGGGCGGCTTTGTTGTTTGGTGGGCTTGCGAAGCTGACGGCCTGCCCGGTTTGGAACAGCCTGTACCAATCCGGCGCATACGCTGACGAAATCGCCCCCCACGTTTCGCCGCCGCCGACCGGGATTCGGCTGCACGATGGCCCATCGCGAGGGCGAAAATCCCGAAAACCCCGCCTCCGCTACCGCCGTTAACCGCGTTACCCGGGTTTCGGCGCCCATGACGGCCTTCGTCAGCCACTGCGGCACGATCGCTGCCCTTCCAAGGCATCTTCCGTCGCATCCGCCCCGATGCGGCACAGAGGTAGCCTGGAGGATTGCATGTCCGTCACCCACTACGCGCCGCCGTCGGCGGGTCTCGCCGACTACATCGCCATCGCCCGGCCCGATCACTGGATCAAGCACGTGCTGATCGTGCCAGGCGTCGCCTTCGCGATGATCATGGCAGGGACCGGACCGGTCGACTACGCGACGCTGGGAGAGCGCCTGCTCGCCTGCCTGTTCGTCGCCATGGCGCTGTCATCCGCCAACTACACCATCAACGAATGGCTCGATGCCCCCTTCGACGCCATGCACCCGACCAAGCGGGCGCGTCCGGCGGTGCAGACCGCGATGTCGCCCAGCATCGTCTTTGCCCAGTACATCCTCTTGACTGGCGTGGGCCTGCTCGTCGCCAATCAGCTTGGCCGGAGCTTTGCCCTCACCGCGGCCGTATTCGCCGCTTTCGGCGTCATCTACAACGTGCGCCCAATCCGCGCCAAGGATCGCGCCTTCCTCGACGTCATCGTCGAGTCCCTCAACAATCCCCTGCGCTTCCTGTTTGGCTGGTTCGCGGTGGTCCCGCATATCGCCCCACCGATCTCGATCCTGCTTGCCTACTGGTTCGGCGGCGCCTTCTTGATGGCCGCCAAGCGCGTCTCCGAGCATCGCGCCATCGTCGAGGCCGGCGGCACCGCCAACCTCGCCGCCTATCGCCCCTCCTTCGCCGTCTATACGCATTCGAGCCTGGTGACGAGCTGCCTCGTCTACGCCCAGGGCTTCGCGTTCATGATGGCGATCTTCCTGATCAAGTACCGGATCGAATACATCGTCGCGATCCCGTTCCTGATCGCGCTGTTCGCCGCCTATATGCGGCTCGCGCTGACCCCGGATTCCGCGGCCGCGCGGCCCGAGGAGCTGATGCGGCAGCCGTCCATGCTGATTGCCGCCGCCGTCACCATGGCGCTGTTCGGCATCCTGACCTTCGTCGACCTGCCGCTGCTCAACAGCCTGACCAGTTCGGATCTCATTCGTCTCAGCACGGGTCACTGACCATGTCGATAACGGCTTCCCTGAGCGCCCCACGAAACTACGCCGGCGTCGCGGTCGCGACGCTGGCTTTTGCCGCGCTGGCGCTTCTGCTCGATGGCCCGGTCTGGCTGGTCAAGCTGGTGCCGACCCAGGACGGCCCGGTGCATCTGGCACAGGCCGACCTGATCGCCCGCTTCGGCTGGGGTGGCGTCCTGCAGGAGCCTGCCGCCTCCTTCTACCAGTGGAATTCGCGCATCGAACCGAACTCCGCAATCTATCTGTTGCTCGCCGGCCTGATCCGGCTGACCGGGAATCCGCTGCTCGCCAACACGCTGTTCTTGAGCCTGTACGGGCTGATCTGGATTGCGGCCGCCTTTGTGGTGTCCCGCACGGAAACCGAACGGCCGCTGCTGCCGATGCTGCTGCTGTTGCCGGTCGCCTTCGGCGTCTTCATCCATTGGGGCTTCTACAATTTCGCCCTTGGCGTGCCGCTGTTCCTCTTGTTCGCAAGCTTCTGGAGCAAGGTGCGCGGGCGCGGTGACATCTTCACCTTCCTCGCCACCGCACTATTCCTGGCGGCCCTCTACCTGACCCACATCACCTCCGTGGTCGCCGCCTGCCTGCTGCTTGCGGCGGATGGCATCGCCCGTGCGCTCCGCACGCTGGAGCACGCCGGCCCGCGCGCCGCCGGCCGACGACTACTCATCGATGGCGCCTGGGCCGCTGCCGCGGCCATGCCGGTGCTGGTCCTGATCGCAGGCTTCCTGCTGACCTATCAGAACATTCCCGGCGATGTGCCGGGCGGCGAAGGCGGCATCACGCAGATCCTGCGCCGGATCGTTGCCGCCACCCACCTCTTCACCTTCACCTCTTGGGAGGTGGTAGCGCTGGCGCCGCTTCTGGTGGCGGTGCTGGTGGCCGGCGCCACGGCGCTGCGCAGCTTGCGGTCGGGCAACCTGACCTGGCCCGTCTTCTTCGTCCTTGTCGTGCTGCTGTCGCTCCTCAACCTGAAGACTGGCTCGGCGCTGCTGTCGGAACGGCTCGCTCCCTATAGCTGGATCGCGGTCGCGCTCTTCATCGCGAGTCGCCAGCCGCACGAAGCACTGGTGCGCATCCTGTGCTTGGCCGCGATCGCCGGCCTGGTCGGCCAGACCGCGATCCGCACGGTGGCCTACAAGAGCTGGGCGCCGGTTTTGGAAAGCGAGCTTGAGATCGGCCGCGAGAATCCCGGCAAGACCTTCGTCAACGCCGACTTGATTGCCCAGCGCGACAGCTCCCTGTTCGCCTGGCGCATTCGCCCCACTCTGCATGCGGCCCAGACCGCGGCGCTGGCTGCCCGCGGCGCGGGCCTCTCCTCCACGCTGCCCTCGACCCGCTATTTCGGCTATTTCCCGCTGCAATATGTGCCGTCGCACGATTTCCTGCGCGCGACCGCCGACTGGGAAAGCGAGCCTGATGCCGCTGAGCTGGCAAAATTCCAGAGCGCCAATCGCGGCGCGCCGCAGGTGCTGATCGTGTCGTCCTCCGACCAGAGCGGATCAGCCGTCGCAAGCAATCTCGGCTATCGCGACTGCAAGGCGAACCGAAGCGGCGGACGCGAGATCGTGGCTTGCACGATTCCAAACCAGTTGAGTGCGATGCGTGACTGACCTTACCCTGGACATGGCCCCAACGCCGCTGAAGCGGCCGGATGCAGCCGACGCCGCCGCGGATACGCTGCTCGGCCTCCCGATATCGATGCCGCTGGTGCTGGACCTCGACGGCACGCTCATCAAGGGCGATCTGCTCTACAAGAGCTTCTTCTCGATCCTGCGCCGCAATCCGCTGATCGTGCTCGCCTGCGCCAGATGGCTTTTGCGAGGACGCGCCGCGCTCAAGCGCCAGCTTGCGCTGCGCAACCGCATCGACTGGGATCAGCTCGAATTCCATCAGGAGGTTGTCGCGCTGGCGCACCGGGAGCAGACGGCTGGTCGCATGATCGTGCTTGCTACCGCCGCCGACGCCGTGCTCGCCGCCCAACTCGCATTCCGCCTGCCCGTCTTCGATCAGGTGTTCGCCTCCGACGGCAAGGGAAACCTGAAGGGACCGGCCAAGGCCGCGCTGCTCCGCGAGCTATTTCCGGAAGGCTTCATCTATGCCGGCGACAGCAAATCCGACCTCGCAATCTGGGCCCACGCCAGCGGCATCATCCTCGTCAACACGCGACGATCGGTCCGTGACGCCGCGCTGGCGCTGGGACGGCCAACGCTGGATTTATCCACCCGGCCAGACAGCCAGCGTTAACAAGCGCTAACGCAATCGTTCGATTGCAATTGACGTTGCGATCCCAAGCTTAAATTTCGGCGCGTATAGAGAAGGCCAGTAGGACCCTCGCCGCCGATGAATCTGCATCAGGAAACATACTCCTCCGGCTTCAAGATCGTCTGCACCGATTGCGGCAGCCTATCGATCAAGCTGGAGAGACCGGCCGCCGCATCCGGTGACACGGTCATCGAGTGCCGCTGCTGCAACGCCGTCCGCGGCACATTGGCCGATCTCAGGAATCTGGCCCGCCGCGGCCGCGACCTCTACGAATTCTAGCCTGGGCCTGGGATCGGGCGACCTCCGCCGTCAGGCGGCGTTCAAGCGAGCGCCGACGCCCGGTGCCGGAATGGTCCTGATCGGACCGTCTCCGAATACCCAGGCTTGCTCTTCAATATCGAGCGCACTGCTTCGCAGCTTTGCGGCGTATCCCAGAAACAGGAACAATGCGAGGTCCCTGCTGATCCTGCCATGCGCCATGCTCAGCATGAGCGTGAACACCAGGCTGCACAGCACGAAGCGGGCTTCGCGATTGATCCTCGCCAGCGAGAACATCCGCGTTCCCATCGCGTGATAGAGCAACAGGATGAGGAAGATACCCGCCGGCCAGCCGAATTCGATGATGGCCTGCAGGATCGAGTTGTGAACCTGGAAGCCTTTCAGGCACGACCGCTGGGGGAAACCGTCCAGTCCCAGTCCCGTCAGCCCCGCTTCCGGCAGCAACGCGAAGGCGTCCTTGTAGAGCTGCTGCCGGATGATGATCGAATTGTCCGGGTCGATCGAAGGACAGGAAGCTTGCGAAGGCGGAGGCGCTGGCACTGGCGGAGCCGCCTCGGTAGCAACGCGGCCTGATGCGGCGGGGGCTGGCAGTGCACTTGCCGGCGGCGAAACCGGCGGCGCCGGCGATTCATCGTTGCCCGGCTCCGCAACCTGAAAACCCAACGCCGCTTCGGCGAGCTTGGCGAATCTGAGCGTTGTTGATGACCTGACGAGTGCGCCAAGCGCAACCGAAGCGATCGTGACGCACACGATCACAGCAATGAATTTGCGTTGGCCAGCCTTGGCAACCAACATCGCTGCGAGCAGCGCCACCACGATCACGATGAAGGAGTAGCGTACCATCGACGCCGCGAAGATGGCCAGGGGCACGGCCGCGAGGATCGAAATCCATGCAGTCCGTCGCCAATTGAGTTCTGTGCAGGCCAGCGCCAGAAGCAGCAAGCCAAGCGCTGTCGTGAATTGCGCCGGCGCAGCGTCGTACTCGTCAAAGACCAGCGGCTTACCATGGTGGTCGTTCCATTGACCAAGCAGCGCCACCAGGGTGACGACGGCTCCGACCGCCACGATCGCGCCTGTGACGACCACGAAGGCTTGAGGAACTTGCCCACAACGGGAGCTCACCCTGACCGCGGGATAGGCCGCGAGCGACAACCCCAGAAGGGCGGCCTCTTTCGGCGCAGCGACGCCGTTGACTGCGAACGAGAGCGCGATGCCGCAACAAAACAGCACGAACAGCACGTCGCAAATGTCGGGCCTGAATTCACGCCATCTCGCCAGAAGAAGGAGCGCAGCAATTGGCGCGGCCATCAGCAGACCGGTGATTGTCGAGCCGGTCCCGGCGAAACCGTGCGCGAGCACCGCAATCGGCCCCGCGGACAGCAGTATGGCGAACAATACCGATTGCAAAGCCCGGCCCTCGTGAAACTGATAGTGTCGAAGCTCAATCAGAAGAGTTCTCAGAACAGTTCTATATCGACTCCATGACAGGTCTCGCAATTCCAAAGGTAGCGGCACGCGCCGGTCGCTACTCGAAGTAAATTCGCTCTATGCTTGTGGCAATACGATGGCACCTCCAAGCGCCTCTGATCGGAACAGCTTCCGGCCTGCCATCTGATGGAACCCGGCGAGTCGCCTCGAGGCAGGAAACGCGGAGCCTTCCGTGCAGCGCCGCTGATTCCCCATCAACACACTGCAAAGCCCTGCAGGACCCAGGGAATCTCAACGTCCTTGACTTCAAAAGACCGCCCCTTTAAGTCCCCCACGTCTCGCGGAATTGCGCATCACGCGGGAGTAGCTCAGTTGGTTAGAGCGCCGGCCTGTCACGCCGGAGGTCGCGGGTTCGAGCCCCGTCTCTCGCGCCATTTTGGCGATGTGTTTCAAACAGTTAGCTCCGCGCTCGACTTTCGATCCGTCTCCTTCGCCAAACTTCCCGCCGGCAACTCGGCGGCTTCAGTTGTTGCGAACGGACCAGTTCGCACAGCCGTTTCGTAGCTGCGACGTTTGGCGGTTTTGCGGTTTCGATGCGGGAAGTGGCCGATTTTCGGGCGAAACGGCGTAGTCAGTCAGGGTCCGAATCGAATAAGGCCTGAAATGTCAGGGTTTCCTGGACCCTCGCCATCGAGACCCCCAAGGGCTCCAGATCTCCCGTCGACGCGTTTTCCCCAACGATTCAGCATCCGCTTCGTTCGAAAACGCTTCTTTAAGCCGTTCATCACGAGGAGGGCCACACATGGCGAAGAAAGCAGCGACCCCGGCGACCATCACCCTGAAGCATCTGGCGGCGGCGATCGCCGAAGACCAGGAACTCTCCAAGAAGCAGGCCGAAAGCATCCTGACCGACGTCGTGACGCGAATCACCAAGCACCTGAAGAAGGGCGAGCGCATTCGCATCGTCGGCCTCGGCATCCTGCAGGTGCGCAAGCGCGCCGCCCGGATGGGCCGCAATCCCGCCACCGGCGAGCAGATCCACATCAAGGCCAGCAAGAAGGTCGCCTTCCGCCCCTCAAAGGAACTCAAGGAAGCCATCTGATCGGCCACTGATCGGCCACTGATCGGCCAAGTAATCGGCCAAGCCCTTCGTTCAGTCAGCGCCATTCCGGCTCATCGACGCGGCCCCCGGGGTGGCGCTTTTCTGTTATAGAACCAGCCCAATCCCTCTCTCGTCCCCCTCTTGGACTTGCGGTCACCATGCTGGCTCCAACGCTTGATTTCAAACACACCGTCACCGAGCGCTTCCTGCGCTACGTCGTGATCGATACTCAGTCCGATCCGGAATCGCCAACCTGCCCTTCCACCGAGAAGCAGAAGGATCTCGGCCGCCTCCTCGTCTCGGAATTGCAGGCGATGGGGCTCAGCGACGCCCATCTGGACCAGCATGGCTACGTCTACGCGACCATCCCGGCCACATCAGACAAGAAGGTGCCGGTGATCTGCTTCTGCTCGCACATGGACACCTCGCCGGACTGCACCGGCAGGAATGTGCGGCCGCAGATCGTGAAAAACTATCGCGGCGGCGACATCGCGCTGCCAGCCGACCCCGCGCAGGTGATTCGCGCCGCCGAGCACCCAGCGCTTTCCGACCAGATCGGCAACGACATCATCACCACCGACGGCACCACGCTGCTGGGAGCGGACAACAAGGCCGGCGTCGCCGAGATCATGGATGCCGCCCATTTCCTCGTTAGCAATCCTCAGGTGAAGCACGGCACCATCAAGATCCTGTTCACGCCCGATGAGGAGATCGGCCGCGGCGTCGACAAGGTCGACCTGAAGAAGCTCGGCGCCGATTTCGCCTATACGATCGACGGCGAAACCGCCGGCCATATCGAGGACGAGACCTTTTCCGCCGACGGCGCCAGCATCACGATCGAAGGCGTCTCCACCCATCCCGGCTTCGCCAAGGGCAAGATGGAGCACGCGATCAAGATCGCCGCAGGGATCGTCGAGCGGCTGCCGAAGACCACCTGCTCGCCGGAGACCACCGAAGGCAAGGAAGGCTTTCTGCATCCGATCGCGATCTCGGGCGCGCTGGAGCAGGCCAGGCTCGACTTCATCGTGCGCGATTTCACGGAAACCGGGCTGAAGGAGAAGGAGGCGCTGCTGGAGGCCATCGTCAAGGACGTGATGAAGGCCTATCCGCGCTCGACCTACCGCATGGAGGTGAAGCAGCAGTACCGCAACATGAAGCAGGTGATCGACCGTCACCCCGAGATCGTCGACTACGCGGGCGAAGCCATCCGCCGCGCCGGCCTGACCCCGGTGAAGAGCTCGATCCGCGGCGGCACCGACGGCTCGCGCCTCTCGTTCATGGGCCTGCCCTGCCCCAACATCTTCGCCGGCGAGCACGCCTTCCACTCGCGCCTGGAATGGGTGAGCCGGCAGGACATGGAAAAGGCGGTGCAGACCATCGTGCATCTCGCGATGATCTGGGAAGAGCGGGCGTAGCGGTTAAGTGCAACAGCACTCTCCGCCGTCATTGCGAGCCAACGGGTCGACGCGAAGCGTCGCCCGATGACAGGCTCCGCGAAGCAATCCATCCTTCCACAGGTGCGGAAGCATGGATTGCTTCGTCGCGATCGCTCCTCGCAATGACGGTAAGGGCGCAATGACGGTGGGCTGCTACGAAGCCTTCGCCGTCACGATCCAGATCGAGGCGGGCAGCATCACCGAATTGCCTTTGACGAACGGCGCGAGCGCCTCGCGGATCGCACCGGCGGCAGCGGCGCGGAGTTCAGGTGGCTGATCCTGCAGCGCCCGGCTGACCGGCCCGATCTCGAGCGCGCCTTGTACGGCGCCATCGAGGCCGCCGCCGATCGCCGCATCGAGCGAGAGCGGGCACGGCTCCATCTCCACATTCGTAAAGCCGGCCGCGCCGAGGATGCGTCGCACACGTTCTTCCGAGGCGAACGCGAACGGCCCGGGATCCTCGGGCCCCTGCTGCGGCAATTTCGGCACGTGTTTGTAGGCGGCCTGCAACGGCGTCATGAAGAATGGATTCTCGCGCGGCTCGCGCCAGCAGATGAACGCAAGCCGCCCTGACGATCGCAGCGCCTTCCTCATATTCGCAAACGACACCGCGGGATCGGCAAAGAACATCACGCCGAATCGCGACGCCAACAGGTCGAAGCTTGCGGGAGCGAACGGGTACACCGTTGCATCCGCGAGCGCGTACTCCAGCGACAATCCCGGCGTCACGCGTTGCCGCGCCCGCTCGAGCATCGGGCCTGATACGTCGATGCCGAGCACGTGGCCGGACGGCCCGACCTTCCCTGCAAACGCGACGGTGGTCGCGCCGCTGCCGCAGCCGATGTCGATGACGCGCTCGCTTGTCTTCGGCCTGGCGCGATCGATCAGGATGTCGAGGACCGGAGCCAGCAGGACGTCCTGCGCCGCTTGCCGGTCGGCCCAGCGCTGGCCGCCCGGCCCGTTCCAGTAGGCGATCTGGTCGGCGTTTTGCTCGTGGCCAAGGGCGGCGTCCATCAGCAGGTCTCTTTCGTCGCAGCCTGCAGCATCGGCATCACCTGATAGGTGAAGCCGGCATCGGCCTTCATGACGGGATCGTTGGCGAGAATGGTCTGCGGGTCGGCATCGTCAGGCAATTGTAGCACGCCTAACCCCCAGACGCCGGCCGGATCAGCCACCGGGCCAAACACAATCGCGTTGCCAGCCCGCAGCAGTTCCCCGCAATAGGCCGTGTGAGCCTGCATGATCTCGGCCTCGCCAAGTGTCATGTCCTGCGGAAAGGTCGGACGCGGCGGAACAAGCTTGCAGACGAAATATCTCATTGCGGCGCGTGCTTCGCGGCGCTGCCGGTCTTGGGTTTCTTCTGCGTCGTGTTGGTGGCCGAAGGGGCCGCGTTGTCACTGCGCACGGCGCCCCAGGGATCGCTGGGCCCCGCCTTGTCGGGAATGTTGCGCAGCGATCTCTTGTAGGCGCGCTCGGCGTTGCGCTCTTCCTCCTTCTGCGACGGACTCTTGTCCTTGTCGACGTCGCCATATTGCGGCACGGCATTCTGCGCGAACGCCGATCCGGCCATCAGCGCGACCATCACGGCGGCAACAAAGACTCGCATGGGCAGCTCCCCGGGTTTTCACGCAATGATATCACCCGGTTGAGCGCATCGCCAATCCTCCGGCGAGCGCAGCGCCGCGCATTGAGGCCGCATTGCTTTCACCGAATGGCCACATGAAAAGCAGATGCCAACCAGATTTCCCGGATAGGACTTGTTTGGTCTTCAACCTGGAAAGGCATGACCATGCGCATCTTTACGGCATCCGCCATCATTGCAGCTCTTTGCCTCGGAACACCGGCTTTGGTGCTGGCGCAGGGAACTCCCTCGCAACGTGGGGCGGAGTCGCCGCCCGCTCAGTCCGAGCCCGGCACCGTTATACGGACCATACAGGTTGTCGACGTCAAGGAACTGCAGCCGGCGGTGCGCTCGAAAGTCGATGAGATCATCTCGCAGACGAGCGATGAGGACATGCAGTCACTTCGGAAGACCATCGACGCGACGCCGCAGGCGCTATCCGCGCTCAAGGCCAAGGGCATGACGTCGTCGCAAGTCGTTGCCATCAACATCGCCGACGGTGTCCTGACGATGTTCACGAAGACGGCGTGAGATCGGCGGAGCTTGCGTCGCTCGTTGAGCGGCGCCTTGCTCGAAGATTCACTTGCTAACCAAACCAGTCCGCCTTTGCTCTGCGAGCTTCGGCGCGACAGTCTTCGCCCTACGTACTCCGGCTTGCCGAGCCGAAGCCCGCAGGGCGAAGGCTGGTCCATGCGCGCCTCTTTGCGCTCCGCAACCCTCTCTGATTTGCGTATAAGGTTTTCCCTTTCGCGTTGCGCTCGCTCAGCCTGCCTCTTCTCTTGGATCTTTTTGTCTAATTCCTGCATCGCACGATCGAAGCGCATTCGCGCGAGCTCAATCGGGACTGATGCGCTATTCTTGCCCATCTGATGAAATGCAGCCGTTGCGGCTCCGTGCTGGCGACATTATGGGTAATGTGCCAGCGAGGATCATCATGAGCTTGAGAGAAGGCGCCGCGGCCATCGTGATCGATACAGATGGTCGCTTTCTCATGCAATTGCGCGACGACAAGCCCGGTATCGTTGATCCCGGCAAGATCAGCCTTTTTGGTGGCCGACGCGAAGGCAATGAGACTTTCAGGGACTGTATCGCCCGTGAGATCCACGAAGAACTGGGCTGCCGTCTGCCGGCAGAGAGCTTCCAGCATCTCGCTCGCTGCGTTGGTTCAAACCACCCGATTACCGGTGGCAACTTTCACGCCGAGATATTTATCGTCCGATCGATTTGTTCTGAAGAGCTGACGATTACCGAGGGCCAGCTAAAGACGTTCACACTCGCCGAGCTTTGTCAGATCAGGGAATCCCTCGCGCCGCTTGCCCAATTTGCCGTCGACGCCTTCTTGTCGGAGGCCAAATCGACCAACATGACTGTTCCGGAGCTACCTGGCCCCTGAAATCCCAGCGCGGGCAGCGGGGCTGTGGTGGGCGGCGAGAGATTCGAACTCCCGACCCTCTCGGTGTAAACGAGATGCTCTAACCAGCTGAGCTAGCCGCCCTCGCCCGCTTCTTTACCCTCGCCCTGCCCCGAGGCGCAAGGTCGGGTCCATCATTCAGTCGGAAGTCCCGGCAACGCCTTGAGATCGTTGATCCAGGGCGCGGCCGAACGGCACCAGATTTGGCGCCGCGGCTGCAATTGGTCGCGCTGGCGGATGCTGCCCCAGCGGATACCCCAATCCTCGGGGCCCCCGTCCTCGCCGCTCGTGAACAGCGGGGAACCGCATTCGGGGCAGAAATGCTGGAAGCGGATCCGGCCATTGTCGCCGGCCTTCCCATAGATTTTCGGCGATTTGCCCGTGAGGCGGATTGCTTCGCCGGCGCAGATCACGGTGACGCGATACGGTGAGCCGGTCAGCGTCTGGCAATCCGTGCAGTGGCAGATCGAGACCCGCTCGGGGTCGATATCGGCCTCGTAGGTCACGACGCCGCAGTGACATTGCCCGTCGATCTTCATGGCCCCTCCCTCTCCGCCCGCTCCCTGTCCTAGAGCATGATCCGGAAAATCGGATCATGATCGGTGCGCTATCTTCGAGCGAAACTCCCATAAACAGAAACGGCGCCCGAAGGCGCCGTTCGTTGTTCAAGCAATCCGGTCCGGTCAGTGCGCCGTCAGGCCGCCGGTCTCTTCGGCGGTGTCGGGTTTGACGTCGACCTTGGTCTCCTCTTCCCAGACGATCGGTGTGGGCACCCGCACCAACGCCCTGGCGACGACCTCGTCGAGCCGGGAGACCGGGATGATCTCCATGCCGCCCTTGATCGCATCGGAAATCTCCGTGAGATCCTTGGCGTTGTCCTCGGGGATCAGCACCGTCTTGATGCCGCCGCGGGCGGCAGCCAGGAGCTTCTCCTTCAGGCCGCCGATCGGCAGCACGCGGCCACGCAGCGTGATTTCGCCGGTCATCGCGACCTCGTGGCGGACCGGAATGCCGGTCATGACCGAGATGATCGCGGTGGCCATTGCCACGCCTGCGGACGGTCCATCCTTCGGCGTCGCGCCCTCGGGCACGTGCACGTGGATGTCGCGCCTGTCGAACAGCGGCGGCTCGATGCCGTAGGTGATCGCGCGCGAGCGGACGTAGGACGCCGCCGCCGAGATCGATTCCTTCATGACGTCGCGCAGATTGCCCGTGACGGTCATCTTGCCCTTGCCGGGCATCATGACGCCTTCGATGGTCAACAGCTCGCCGCCAACATCGGTCCAGGCCAGACCCGTGACGATACCGACCTGGTCCTCGCTCTCGATCTCGCCGAAGCGGTACTTCGGCACGCCGAGGAACTCTTCGATGTTCTTCTCGGTGACCTTGACCGACTTCTTCTTGGAGATCATCAGCTCCTTCACCGCCTTGCGGGCAAGTGTGGAGAGCTCACGCTCCAGGTTACGCACGCCCGCTTCGCGGGTGTAGCGGCGGATCATCAAAAGAAGCGCATCGTCGTCGATCGACCATTCCTTGGAATCCAGACCGTGCTTGGAGAGCGCGTTCGGGATCAGGTGCTTGCGCGCGATCTCGACCTTCTCGTTCTCGGTGTAGCCGGCGATCCGGATGATCTCCATGCGGTCCATCAGCGGTCCGGGAATATTGAGCGTATTCGCGGTCGTGATGAACATGACGTTGGACAGGTCGTAGTCGACCTCCAGGTAGTGGTCGTTGAAGGTCGAGTTCTGTTCGGGGTCCAGGACCTCGAGCAGCGCCGATGACGGATCGCCGCGGAAGTCGGCGCCCATCTTGTCGATCTCGTCCAACAGGAACAGCGGATTGGAGGTCTTCGCCTTCCGCATCGACTGGATGATCTTGCCGGGCATCGAGCCGATATAGGTGCGGCGGTGACCGCGGATCTCGGCTTCGTCGCGCACGCCGCCGAGCGAGACGCGCACGAATTCACGGCCCGTCGCCTTCGCGATCGACTTGCCAAGCGAGGTCTTGCCGACGCCGGGAGGCCCGACCAGGCACAGGATCGGTCCGGTCAGCTTATTGGCGCGCGACTGCACCGCGAGATACTCGACGATACGGTCCTTGACCTTCTCGAGCCCGTAATGGTCGGAGTCCAGCACCGCCTGCGCGGCTTCCAGGTCCTTCTTGACCTTGGACTTCTTGTTCCACGGGATCGACAGCAGCCAGTCCAGATAGTTGCGCACCACGGTCGCTTCCGCGGACATCGGCGACATCTGACGCAGCTTCTTCAACTCATGCTGCGCCTTCTCGCGCGCTTCCTTGGACAGCTTGGTCTTGTTGATGCGCTCTTCCAGATCGGCCAGCTCGTCGCGACCTTCGTCGTCGCCGAGCTCCTTCTGGATCGCCTTCATCTGCTCGTTCAGGTAATATTCGCGCTGGGTCTTCTCCATCTGGCGCTTGACGCGCGAGCGGATGCGCTTCTCGACCTGCAAGACCGAGATCTCGCTCTCCATCAGGCCCAGCACCTTCTCCAGGCGTTGGGTGACCGACAGCGTCTCCAGGATGGCCTGGCGATCGGCGATCTTGACCGCCAGATGCGAAGCGACGTTGTCGCTCAGCTTGGCGAAATCGGTGATCCCCTGAACAACGCCGACGACTTCGGCGGAGATCTTCTTGTTCAGCTTCACATAGCTCTCGAAATCGGACACGACCGAGCGCGACAGGGCTTCGGCTTCGACCGAATCGGCGTCGGTGTCGGCGAGCGCGACCGCGGTTGCCTCGTAGTACTCGCTGCGGTCGGAGTATTTCTCGACGCGCGCGCGCTCAAGCCCTTCGACCAGCACCTTCACAGTGCCGTCGGGCAGCTTCAGGAGCTGCAGCACGCTGGCGAGCGTCCCCGTCTCGTAGATCGACTCTGGCGCCGGATCGTCGTCGGACGCATTCTTCTGCGTCGCGAGCAGGATCAACGCGTCGTTCTTCATCACTTCTTCAAGAGCGCGGATCGACTTCTCGCGGCCGACGAAGAGCGGCACGATCATGTGCGGGAAGACGACAATGTCACGGAGCGGCAGCACCGGATAAGAATGGCTTTCGCCGTAGACAATCGATGGCCGGGGTTTTGAGGTTGTCATGGCCTATTCCTTTCGTTGTGCCCCCTTGCACGCGGCCCGCTTGCTTGCGCAACCACCACAAGGTGCCTGTATGATCCGAATGTCGTTCGGCCCTCGGCCGCTTCTCGTTCCGGATTTCAGATGACGAATCTTGAGACGTAAATTTTCATCACCGACAGCATTAGGTGGCTATCGGCCATGGGGGTGTCAAGTACTTAGAAATACCGGAAAATCCGGACTAAACGCGCAGAATTAATTACATCGAAATGGCCACCGGGAATCCCGGCAGCCATCGGTATTTTCGTTCATCCGCCGCCGCGGCCGGCGAGTGCAATCAGGCGCTCGCGCTGCTCTCGACGGCGCGGTCGGAACGATCCGCGTAGATGTACAGCGGACGGGCCGTTCCCTCGACCACCTCGCGCGAGATCACGACCTCCTCCACACCTTCGAGGCCCGGAAGATCGAACATGGTCTCGAGCAGGATGCTCTCCAGGATCGAGCGCAACCCGCGCGCGCCGGTCTTGCGTTCGATCGCCTTGCGAGCGACCGCGCCAAGCGCCTCGTCGGCGAAGGTCAGCTCGATGTTCTCCATCTCGAACAGCCGCTGATACTGCTTGACCAGCGCGTTCTTCGGATCGGTCAGGATCTTCTTCAGCGAGCTCTCGTCGAGATCCTCCAGCGTCGCGACCACCGGCAGGCGGCCGACGAATTCCGGGATCAGGCCGTACTTCAGCAAATCCTCCGGTTCGACGTGGCGGAATATCTCGCCGGTGCGGCGATCTTCCGGAGCGAGCACCTGCGCGGCAAAGCCGATCGAGGTCGAGCGGCCACGTGCGGAGATGATCTTCTCCAACCCGGAGAAGGCGCCGCCGCAGATGAACAGGATGTTGGTGGTGTCGACCTGGAGGAATTCCTGCTGCGGGTGCTTGCGGCCGCCCTGCGGCGGGACGGAAGCCACCGTGCCTTCCATGATCTTCAACAGCGCCTGCTGCACGCCCTCACCCGACACGTCGCGCGTGATCGAGGGATTGTCCGACTTGCGGCTGATCTTGTCGATCTCGTCGATGTAGACGATGCCGCGCTGCGCGCGCTCGACATTGTAGTCGGCCGCCTGCAGCAGCTTCAGGATGATGTTCTCGACGTCCTCGCCGACATAGCCAGCTTCCGTCAGCGTCGTCGCATCCGCCATGGTGAAAGGCACATCGAGGATGCGCGCCAGCGTCTGCGCGAGCAGCGTCTTGCCCGAGCCGGTCGGACCGATCAGAAGGATGTTCGACTTCGCGAGCTCGACGTCGTTGTGCTTGGTCTGGTGATTGAGCCGCTTGTAGTGATTGTGCACGGCAACCGACAGCACCTTCTTCGCATGGCTCTGGCCGATGACGTAATCGTCCAGCACCTTGCAGATTTCCTTCGGAGTCGGGATGCCGTCGCGCGACTTCACCAGCGAGGACTTGTTCTCCTCACGGATGATGTCCATGCAGAGCTCAACGCATTCGTCGCAGATGAAAACGGTGGGACCCGCGATCAGCTTGCGGACTTCGTGCTGGCTCTTGCCGCAGAACGAGCAATATAGCGTGTTCTTGGAATCGCTCGTGCCGACCTTACTCATTCTTATCTCCGTCCGCCGTTCGAACCCGTCGCTCCATCGACCTATTCCGGTACTGTCCGGGCTTTAGGTGTAGATAGAGCAAAAACCGTACCAAAAAAGACCCTACTTAATACTGATCCGGCGAATCGCGGTTCAGTCGAATCTCCCCCGCAACTACATCCGATACGTCAGAGCCAACCATGCTGTCATCCGACTATCAAGAATTCGCTAACCGGGGGCTTGCCGGGCACCGTGACAATACCGTGATTTATAGCCTCCGCACGTAAATAACCTGTCGAAAACGCACGGTCGTTGCGACATTGCCACGCGACAGCTCGATACGAAAGCGGAACTTTCTGCCCAAGTTGGGGCATACTGCACCGCAATCGCCTGAGTTTGCCGACAGGGATTTCGTCGTCAACGCAAAAATCGCGCAAGCGATCCCGTAAGACTACGCGGCTTTCGCTGCAGCCGGATCCTCGGGACGCCTATCGATCACCTTGTCGACGAGACCAAACGCTTTCGCGTCTTCCGCCGTGAGGAACTTGTCGCGCTCGAGCGCATCCTCGATGGCCTTGTAGGTCTGGCCGGTGTGCTTGACGTAGATTTCGTTTAGCCGCTTCTTGAGATTCAGGATCTCCTGCGCGTGCAGCATGATGTCGGTGGCCTGGCCCTGGAAGCCGCCGGAGGGCTGATGCACCATGATGCGCGAGTTCGGCAGCGTGAAGCGCATGTCCTTCTCGCCGGCAGCGAGCAAGAGCGATCCCATCGAGGCCGCCTGGCCCGTGCACAGCGTCGACACCGGCGGGCGGATGAACTGCATGGTGTCGTAGATCGCAAGACCCGATGTCACCACGCCGCCGGGCGAGTTGATGTACATCGAGATTTCCTTCTTCGGATTCTCGGCCTCGAGGAACAGAAGCTGCGCGACGATCAGCGTCGACATGCCATCCTCGACCGGGCCGGTCACGAAGATGATGCGCTCCTTCAGCAGGCGCGAGAAAATGTCGTAGGCGCGCTCACCGCGGTTGGTCTGTTCGACGACCATCGGCACGAGGTTCATGTAGGTTTCAACGGGATCGCGCATGGGATTACCCCTGGAGTTGGCGGGGCCGAACGGCCGCCGGCTGTTCCGGACGGACGATCGTCCCGTGATGCAGGACTGCGTTAAGCTGCGCTCAGATATGCGCCATTTTCGCGGCGGCAAGACCGCACAGATGGCTAGGTCCGAACGCGGCAACTCAAACCGATTCGGCTGGTCCCGCCTAGCGACGGAATGCCGTCGTTCGGCCGGTTTCGCCGTTCATCATTAACACGAGGTGCCGGGATTACGCCGCAGTTTTCTCGGCGTCTTCATCCTTGAACAGGTCTTCCTTCGAGACCTTTTTCTCGGTCACGTTGGCGAGTTCGAGGATGAAGTCGACCACCTTGTCCTCGTAGATCGGGGCACGGAGCTGGGCGAGCGCCTGGGCGTTGTTGCGATAGAAGTCCCAGACCTCCTTTTCGCGGCCCGGCATCTGGCGCGCACGCTCGATCACGGCGCGGCCGACCTCGTCATCGGACACCGTGATCTTGTTCTTCTCGCCGATCTCCGACAGCACGAGGCCAAGCCGCACGCGGCGGTCGGCGATCTTGCGGTACTCTTCCTTGGCGGCGTTCTCGGTGGTGTTCTCGTCGGCAAACGTCTTGCCGGCGGAATCCATCTCCGCCTTGATCGAGTTCCACATCAAGTTGAACTCCTCGTCGATCAGCGACGGCGGCGCCTCGAACCTATGGTTCTCGTCAAGCCGGTCGAGCAGCGCGCGCTTCACGCGTTGACGCGTCGCGCCGGCGAACTCGGCTGTCAAACGCGCCCGCGCGGCTTCCTTCAGCTTGTCGAGCGATTCCAGCCCGAGCGTCTTGGCGAACTCGTCGTCGATCACGGTTTCGCCGGGTGCTTCCACCGCGGTCGCCGTGGTCTCGAATTCGGCCGGCTGGCCGGCGAGCTTTTCGCTGGCATAGTTCTTCGGGAACGTGACCTTCAGCGTGCGCGTCTCGCCTGCGCCGATACCGATCAGTTGCTCCTCGAAGCCGGGAATGAACTGGCCCGCACCGAGCACGACCTGGATGCCCTCGCCGGTTCCGCCGTCGAAGGCTTCACCGTTGATGGTACCTTTGAAGCTGATGGTGACGCGGTCGCCGTTCTCAGCCTTCGCGCCCTCGCTCTTGGCCGAATAGGGACGGCTCTGATCGGCGATGCGCTTGATCGCCTCATCAACATCGGCGTCGGTCACATCAGTGACCGGCTTCTCGACCTGAAAGGTCTTGAAATCGGCAAGCGTGATCGGCGGCACGACCTCGATCGCTACCGTGTAGGTCAGGTCGCTCTTCCCGGCGAGCAACTCCTCGACCTCTTTCTGCTCGGTCGGCATCGTGATCTTCGGCTCGGTCGCAAGGCGGAAGCCGCGGTCGGTGAAGATCTGCGTGTTGGTGTCGCGGATGGTCTGGTCGATGGTCTCCGCCATCACCGAGCGGCCGTAGATCTTCTTCAGATGGCTGACCGGCACCTTGCCGGGACGGAAACCGTTGATGCGGACCTTGTCCTTCAGGTCCACAAGTTTCGCGTCCGCCTTGGCATCGAGGTCGGTGGCAGGAACGCTGATCTTGAACTCGTGTTTCAGTCCCTCATTAAGGGTCTCGGTGACCTGCATCTTCTTCTTCCGCTCCTGTCGCGCCTTTGCGGGCGCGACTGTGTCAATGGTTCGACGCACGACTCAACGCCTGCGCCGGTGGTTCGGCGGACCTGTCTCCCGAACACAGAGACAGGCCCTCCAGAAAGGGATCATGCAAACGCTGGATGAGCGCTTGGTGCGGGTGGAGGGACTCGAACCCCCACAACTTTCGTCACTGGAACCTAAATCCAGCGCGTCTACCAGTTCCGCCACACCCGCTTGGCGCATCATCGCCGGCCGCGATGCCGCGGGCGGCGGCTTATAGCATGAGCCCGCCCCGGCGCAGCAAAAAAATGGCTTTTTTCGCATGTCCTCTCGGCCCAAATGGCCGCTGGACTTACAGGTTCAAAAATGGTCCGGATCGGGCCGATGGCAAGCCTTTTCCTGAAGCTCGATCGACGCACCCTGCTGGCCGGACTAGGCGCCGCCGCGCTGCAAGCGGGCCTTCCCGCCGCAACCTTGGCGCAAGCCCGTCGTTCACTCGCCATTTCCGCGAGACCCGACAGCCTGGTGCTGCGCCAGGGCGGCACGGCTACGCCGGTCTGGTCGTTCCCAGGCGAGGACATCAGGGCGAATCGCGGCGAGACCATCGAGCTGACGCTCGGCAACGATCTTCCCGCACCCCTTGCATTGTACTGCCGGGGAATCGACGGCGCTCCGGCCGCCGAGCCCCTGCTCGCCCGGGCGCCGCTTGCCGCCGGGGCGAAGGAGAGCTTCCAGCTTCCGCTGCGCCACGCCGGCACATTCCTGTTCGATCCCGGCCTCCTCAATGACGGCCAACCGCTACCGCTGCGCGCAAAGCCACTGGTCGTCTCCGAACGCGAGCATATCTCCGTCGACCGCGACGAGGTGCTCTTGATCGAGGAATGGCGGCTGCGGCCGGATGGCTCCGCTATCGCGCCGGGGACGGAGGCTAAGGATGCGACGCCGGTCTATACCGTTAACGGCCGGACTTCATTCGAACTCTCAGCACGCGCCAATGAGCGCCTGCGGCTCCGGTTCATCAATGCCTCCCAACGCACTGTGCTCGCGGTGAAATTGGAAAGCCACGAGGTCCGCGTCATGGCCATCGACGGCCAGCCTGCCGAGCCGTTTCCTGCGCGCAACGGTGCGCTCGTGTTGGCGCCGGGCGGCCGCGCAGACGCCTATGTCGATGCCGTCGCGAGCGCATCGATCCTGCTCCATGACGGCAAGGAGGCGCGCCCGGTCGGACGACTCTTACTCTCCGGCGAGGCCCCGCTCCGCCCAGCGCCGCTGCCATCGGCGCCGCCGCTTCCCCCCAACGGCCTGCCGGCCCAGCTCGACCTCAAGAATGCGCAGCGGTTCGAACTGGTCGTCGGGGTGCCAGCTGACTGGACGCGTCCGGCCAGCTTCACCCCCTCCGCGCCACCAGCCTTCCGCGCCAAGACCGGCCGAGCGGTGGTGCTGGCGCTTACCAATCGCGCGCCGATTACCACCGTCTTCCACCTCCACGGCCATCACTTCCGCCTGCTCGACCGGCTCGACGACGGCTGGAAGCCGTTCTGGCTCGACACACTCGCGATCGAACCCGGCCAGACCCAGCGCATTGCGTTCCTGGCCGAGTATGCCGGCCGCTACCTGATCGAACAGGTCGCGATTGACTGGGCAGCGCCACGGCTCGTGCGATGGTACAGTGTCGAATAAGAACAAGGGGAAACGACCATGGGCCAAACAGTTCCAGCGATCCGCGGCATCAGAGCGCGAGCCGTCGTCGTGCCGCTCAAGCGTCCTGTGAAGAACGCCTTCGGCGTGATCGATTCCGGGCCACTGGTCCTGATCGATATCGAAACCGATCAGGGCGTTACCGGTCGTTCCTACATCTTCGCCTACATCAGGCTCACGCTTAAACCGCTGGTTCATCTGGTCGAGGAGACCGGCCGCGATCTCGTCGGCCGGCCGGTCGCCCCGTTCGACCTGATGAAGGCGATGGACGCCAAGTTCCGCCTGCTCGGCTGGCAGGGCCTGGTCGGCATGGCTGTCTCCGGCCTCGACATGGCCTGTTGGGACGCGCTGGGACAGGTCGCGAGCAAGCCGGTCGTCGAGTTGCTCGGCGGATCGGCGCGCCCCCTTCCCGCCTATGACAGCTATGGCGTGGTCGATCCCGCAGCCGACGAGCGCGCGCTCCGCCGCTCACTCGACCAGGGCTTTCGCGGCATCAAGATCAAGGGCGGCGACGGTGATGCCGCCAATGACGAACGCGTGGTCAAGGGCGTGCGCGCCGTCATCGGGCCGGACATCGCCTTGATGATCGACTTCAACCAGTCGCTCGATCCGGCGGAAGCCAAACGCCGCATCGCGCGCCTTGCGCCCTACGACCTGCATTGGGTCGAGGAGCCCGTGCCGCAGGAGAATCTCTCCGGCCACGCCATCGTCCGAATGGACTCGCCGATTCCGATCCAGGCCGGCGAGAACTGGTGGTTCCCGCGCGGCTTTGCCGAGGCGATCTCGGTCGGCGCCAGCGATTTCATCATGCCCGACCTGATGAAGGTCGGCGGCGTCACCGGCTGGCTGCAGGTCGCCGGGCAAGCGGACGCCGCCTCGATCCCGATGTCGAGCCATCTGTTTGCGGAAGCCAGCTCCCATCTGCTCGCGGTGACGCCGACCGCGCATTGGCTCGAATTCCTCGACCTCTCCAGCGCCATCCTGGCAAAGCCGGCCGAGGTCATCGACGGCGCCGTCACCGCCCGCGGCCCGGGCTTAGGGCTGGAATGGAACGAGGCAGCGGTCGCGAAATATCAGGTGACCTAGCGCTCGATGCCGTAGCCGTTAGGGTGGGCAAAGCGCAGCGTGCCCACCTTTCTTGCACCGACCGTGGATGGTAGGCACGCTGCGCTTTGCCCACCCTTCGACGCCCCACAAATCCTCAATACTCAATCCCCAGTCCGTCATATACCCGGCGGAAGACCGCCGGCAGCGTCTCGGGAAGGTCTTCCGCGATCAGGCCCGGCCCCGCTTCCGTCGCGGCTTCGCCGTGCATCCAGGCGCCGATGCTGGCGCCCTCGAAGGCAGGCGTGCCTTGCGCGAGCAGCCCCGCGATGATGCCAGACAGCACGTCGCCAGCGCCGGCGGTGGCGAGCCATGGCGGCGCGTTGGAGGCGATGGTGGCGCGGCCATTGGGCGCGGCGACCACCGTGTCAGGTCCTTTCAACAGCACCACCGCGCCGGAGCGCTCGGCGGCGGCGCGCACACGCTCGAGTTTGGAGCGGCCGGGATGCTTGTTGCTGATGTCGCTGAACAGCCGCGGGAACTCGCCCTCATGCGGTGTCAGCACCACCTCTGCACCGTCCGATGCCTTGATCGCCTCGAACAACCGTTCCGGTGCATCCGCAAAACTGGTCAGCGCATCAGCGTCCAGCACCAGGTTGCGCTTCGCCGCGAGAGCCGTGTGGACAAAATCGCGCGTGCGTGGGCCGACGCCGGCACCGGGCCCGATCACGCTCGTGTTCAGCCGCCTGTCGTTCAGGAGATCGGCGAACTGGATCGCATTGTCGACCGCGCGCACCATCACCGCTGTCAGCGCCGCGGCGTTCACCGCCAGCGCATCGCTCGGCGAGGCCAGCGTCACCAGGCCCGCTCCCGCCCGCAGCGCGCCGCGCGCTGCAAGCCGCGAGGCGCCGGTCGCGGCGATGTCGCCGGAGACGGCAAGGACGTGACCGCGGGAATATTTGTGGCCGTCGATCTTCGGCACCGGAAACGCGTGCTGCCAGGTCGACGGAACATTCTCGAAGGTAGCCGGGCGGATTTCCTCGAGCACCTTCGGATCGATGCCGATATCGGCGACGCGCACGCGGCCGCAATGCACCCTGCCCGGCAAGAGCAGATGCGCCGGCTTGCAGCGGAAGAAGGTCACGGTCTCGGTGGCGCGGATCGCAATCCCCATCGGAGCACCGGTGGTGCCGTTGATGCCGCTCGGCAGGTCGACAGCGAGCACCGGCACATCATGGGCGTTGACCGCCTCGATCATCTCATGGGGTTCGCCCTTCACGGGACGGTCGAGCCCGGCGCCGAACAGCGCATCGATAATCAGCGCGGGCTTGCCGATCGCCTGCGGGTTGAACGGCAGCACCGGATATTTCCAGCCGCGTGCGGCCAGCGCCGCGTCGCCCTTCAGGCTGTCGCGCTCGCACAGCAGGATGACCGAGACCTCCCGCCCCCGTGCAGCAAGCTCGGCGGCGGCGACAAAGCCATCGCCACCATTGTTGCCGCGGCCCGCCACCACCAGGATCGGCCCCTCCTCGACCAGGTCCATGGCCGCTTCGGCCACCGCCTGCCCCGCGCTCATCATCAGCGAAAAGCCAGGTGTGCCCCCGGCAATGGTCAGCCGGTCGGCGCGTTCCATTTCAGCCGTGGTCAGGATTTCCATGCTGAATCCTCAATCTATCAGCCTTTTCGACAGGCACCTCGCCCGGCTCGCGTCGATCATCCGCCGATGATTGCACACCAATTCATCCGTTTGCCTATTTCGCAGGCTTCGGTATCATGGGGCGCTCGATCCAACCTTGTCCGTCTGCCCGTTAAAAGGCTGATAACATTCCGAAATCAGGGACATTTATAACTTGGCATAGACCCTGCTTTTGAGGAAGCCGCTCAGGACGGCCGCCTTGTATGGCCGTGAGGGGCGTTTCCGGCTCCGCCGGGAGTTGACGGATCGAACTGATTGCGCCACGCGCATCGAACCTGCACTTTGTATTCTGGAAATGCCCGGGAGGCCCTCAGTGAAGAAAATCGAAGCCATCATCAAGCCGTTCAAGCTCGACGAGGTGAAAGAGGCGCTTCAGGAAGTCGGACTTCAGGGCATCACGGTAACGGAGGCCAAGGGGTTTGGACGGCAGAAGGGTCACGCCGAGCTCTATCGCGGCGCGGAATACATCGTCGACTTCCTGCCGAAGGTGAAGATCGAGATCGTGATCGGCGACGACCTGGTCGAGAAGGCGATCGATGCGATCCGCCGCGCGGCGCAGACTGGCCGCATCGGCGACGGCAAGATTTTCGTTTCCAATATCGAGGAAGCGATCCGCATCCGGACCGGCGAATCCGGGCTGGACGCTATTTAAGCCCGGTGCTATCCGAAATCTTGCGACCCTAGAAGAGAATAAGGCTGCCTTTGGCGGCCTGATTTCGTTTGTATCATCGCGCGAACTTGGCCCAAGCGAGAACAACGTCGCTCACCTGGAAACCGACCCGCAAAGTCAAAAGGGATACTCATGAAGACCGCCAAAGACGTCCTGAAATCGATCAAGGACAACGACGTCAAATACGTCGATCTTCGCTTCACCGATCCGCGCGGCAAGTGGCAGCACGTGACCTTCGACGTCGGCATGATCGACGATGACATTTTCGCCGAAGGCACGATGTTCGACGGCTCCTCGATCGCCGGCTGGAAGGCGATCAACGAGTCCGACATGTGCCTGATGCCCGACCCCGTCACCGCGACGATCGACCCGTTCTTCGCCGAGACGACGATGGTGATCACCTGCGACGTGCTCGAGCCGACCACCGGCGAGCCCTACAACCGCGATCCGCGCGGCATCGCCAAGAAGGCGGAAGCGATGGTGAAGTCGATGGGCGTCGGCGACGCCGTCTATGTCGGCCCCGAGGCCGAGTTCTTCGTGTTCGACGACGTGCGCTTCTCCGCAAATCCCTACAACACCGGCTTCCGTCTCGACTCCTCGGAGCTGCCGACCAATTCCGACACCGAATATGAAGGCGGCAATCTGGGCCACCGCATCCGCACCAAGGGCGGTTACTTCCCGGTGCCGCCGCAGGACTCGGTGCAGGACATGCGCTCGGAGATGCTGGGCGCCATGGCCAAGATGGGCGTCAAGGTCGAGAAGCATCACCATGAGGTCGCTTCCGCCCAGCACGAGCTTGGCATGAAGTTCGACACGCTGACGCTGATGGCCGACCACCTGCAGATCTACAAGTACTGCATCCACCAGGTTGCGCACATCTACGGCAAGACCGCCACGTTCATGCCGAAGCCGGTCTACGGCGACAACGGCTCGGGCATGCACGTCCACCAGTCGATCTGGAAGGAAGGCAAGCCGGTGTTCGCCGGCAACAAGTACTCCGACCTCTCGGAGACCTGCCTCTCCTACATCGCCGGCATCATCAAGCACGCCAAGGCGATCAACGCCTTCACCAATCCGACAACCAACTCCTACAAGCGCCTGGTCCCGGGCTATGAGGCGCCGGTGCTGCTCGCCTACTCCGCGCGCAACCGCTCGGCCTCCTGCCGCATCCCCTACACGGCTTCGCCGAAGGCCAAGCGCGTCGAGGTCCGCTTCCCCGACCCGATGGCCAACCCCTATCTCGGCTTCGCGGCGATGCTGATGGCCGGCCTCGACGGCATCAAGAACAAGCTCGATCCGGGCCCGGCGATGGACAAGGACCTCTACGACCTGCCGAAGGAAGAGCTGAAGTCGATCCCGACCGTGTGCGGCAGCCTGCGCGAGGCGCTGGAAAACCTCGACAAGGACCGCGCGTTCCTGAAGGCCGGCGGCGTGTTCGACGACGACTTCATCGACGCCTACATCGAACTCAAGATGACCGAAGTCGAGCGCTTCGAAATGACCCCACACCCGGTCGAGTTCGACATGTACTATTCGCAGTGAGTTTTCACTGCCGCAACAATGCGAAAGGCGCTCCACACGGGGCGCCTTTTTGTTTTGGCGAAGTGAGGCGACCGGACCAGTCCGTGACTTTCCCGACGATGGATTCGAGAGGATGAACTGATGCTGGCTCGATCAATCTATCAACCCGCCCTTTGCGCCATAGCGATGATTGGCGCCATCTCGGCTGCCTATGGCCTGAGCCTGGAGGAGATTGCAGCGAAGCTCGAGCGCGAGGGCTATTCGCAAATCCGGGAAATGAAATCCGGAAAGATTACTACTTTCAAGGCCACGAAGAACGGCAAAGTCGTATCGCTCGTTGTTGATAGCAGTGGCCACGTCAAAGAGCTTCCATAAGACACTATTTTCGCGGTAGCTCGTTGGACTACGAACTATGCGTGTACTCATAAGGCGTAGATGTCGGCTTCTGACGACCAAACGGAATCTTCTGCTTAACCAGCGCATTGCCGTCGTGACCCGAAGCCGACCTACATTCGGTGAGATGGCAATTTTCAAGAACGACTTGTGTAATACCTTGCCGGCGCAGGATCCCGTTGCGCTCGCGATCAGCATGAAGACCTGACCGATTCCCGACGGACGAGAAAAGTCATCGTAGCTTACCCATGAGACCTCGGAAAAAGCGGAACTGTTTTTCTAGCACTTGCGTTTTATAGTGAGGAGCAACCTCCATGAAGCGCGCACTAAAACTTCTGGGCTATGTCCTCGTCACTGTTTATTTCGTCGCCGATGTGGTGTTTGAATCAGTGGCCCTTCCCCTATCAGCGTGGATCGGAAGGCTCCAAATTCTGCGTCCGTTGAACACCTGGATCGCGAGCCTGCGTCCGTACCCTGCGCTTGCTCTCTTTTCCGTCCCAGTCGTCATCCTTGAACCGGTGAAGCCGATCGGTGCGTTTCTTGTCTCCGCAGGCCATGTTGTAGAAGGCGCTCTGACCATCGCGGTAGGCGAAATTCTGAAGATTACCCTGGTCGAGCGGCTCTTCAGATTGACGCGTGACCGCTTGATGCAGATTCCGGCCTTCGCGATCCTGTATCGGAACTGGCTCAGGTTTCATGAATGGGTAACGTCGTCCGAGATCTGGCGATGGGTTCGTGACCGGATCGCGCGGTTGAAGTTGCTGTTCAGACGTGCCGTGGTTTCGACTCGGGCGCACTCGCGGTTTGACGTCTTTTCGACCCAAAATGCGCGTTCCAGCCGAATACGTCGCGGTCAAGAGCGCGCCGAGCGAAATCGGTGCTCTGGCCAACCACGCAACTCCACCAGTGATTGAGCCTAGCCAAACGCATAGCTGAAGTTGACGGGCAGCTGGAAGTGCTTCCGATGGGTTGGTTGCGGAGCGCACGCTGACCCTCGTCGTGTGCCCATCAGCGAAGCGGCGACACCTCTCATTGCGGTCCGCTTGGTGGGCAGAGCGGACTAGATTTGGTCACTCTGAGTTCTTCGCATTTTGTCCTAACGCGGACGTTATCGACCAAGGGATTGCAATTGTGAGGCTATGATCATCGCTAGCTGGATCGCCGTGCTGGACGCGACACGATTGGTCCCGTCGCTATGCGAAAAACGGTGAGTCATCTCACCAATTGAGAGGTGCCGCGCCGCCCACTTAGGGCGACGCGGCCTTTGGTCTTATGCCCAGTCTCGATGGTGCAATTCATTCGGCTTGACGTCCAGCAAGTCGATGGTTTCGTTGCCGACTTGCAGCAGTGTTCCACCGTGATGGTCGGAGGATATTTTGACGTATTCGTCGTTCAAAAGTTGCAGCTTGTCCACTTTCGGATCGAAATCAGTGATGGTTGCGGTGTTGTGTTTGCCCTTGAGATAGTCAAGGTTGAACACAAAGGTGTCGGCACCGTCACCGCCGGTCATGGACACATGACCGCTCGCTGCCACCAAAGTGTCATCTAGATCCCCGCCGGTCAGGGTGTCCTTGCCCGCTGATCCGACCACCAGCTGCGCCATGCCCTCGGCCGCCGCTTGTCCGGTCGGATCTACTCCTCCCAGGGTGCCGCTGTGCCGCTCGGTGGCAACGAAAGCATCACTCTGCATCGCCGTGGTATCGGTGTTGCGCAGGATCAAGTCCGACAGGGTGGTACCCTTGATCTCATGCAGGGTCTCGCTGTCGAAGTTCTGGTTCTCGAAATAATACCGATCGCCGTCGCGCAATGCAGTGAACTGATCGCCGATGATTTTGCCGAAGGTCGGTCCGATGATGGCTCCTTCAGCATGATCCTCTGCCAATCCACCAGCCCACAAATCGACGGTGTCGATAGAACCATAGGCTTTCTCGAACGCCGCTGCCGTCTTCGGATCAGAGCTGAGCTGATCGAAGCTGGTATACGGCGCAAGTCCCAGCGCCTCCCGGGTCTGGTTCAGTGTGCCCAACCCCAGATCATGGCCGCGCTGGATATTGATCGCCGCTAGATCGAGACCGTCCGGAGGATCGACCAGGAAGTTCCGCAAGCCATCGACAATGCGGGCGTCCAGCAGATTCGCAAGGTCCCCCGACAGATGCCGAAGCAAGCCATCTGCACCCGTAGCGTTGAACGTCGCCGTATCTTCAAAGAACGATTCCGCCAGCGTCTGCTCGGATGTGAAGGCACCTAGATTGCTGATCGCACTGATTTCGTCGGAGACGATCGAGTGACCGAAGCGAAACGCGGCACCTGCAAACTCTTCGGTGATTCGCGCGTCCACCGTAGGATCATAGCCGTGGTACGGCTCAATGGCGTCTTTACCCAGCAGATGTGGCAGGAACTCGCTATAGGTGATGTTGACCATCTCGGCCGTGGTGATGGCTTTGGCCGTCTCGTACAGCCTGTCGCCGCTCCAATGCGGATGTTCCTCGTGCAGGCGATCGACTTGATAATTGTGCTCGCGCACAAACAAGACCTGCAAGGCCGTCAGGTCGGGGTTCTCCTGCGCCCGCACATCACCGGCCGCAAAGACCTTGCCCTGGTCGGTCTCGACGATTGGCAGATTTTGCCCCGCCGACATCTTCATATGACCGTCGGCGGTCCGCAGGCTCGCTGCGGTGGCAGCGTCGGATCCGTAAATCTGCGATCCATCCAGCCAACCTGTGACCGTGTTGATGGCAGTTGCCGGATGCCCGGCAACACCGGTCGCAGGATCGATGGCTACGCGCGTCAACGGGATGGTACTGCCGGCCGGCAGAAACTCATCATCAGCTGGGACCATGATCGAGATATCCGTGGTTGTGCCCTGCTTTTGCAGATCCAGATCATGATCGATGAACTGGCCCCACGCATACATCATGCCTGATAGCGCTACGCCGGCGTCGTCCATCAAATGCGGGCCTTGCTCCCCGGTGTCCGCCTGCGCCACGACAATGTTGCTTATTTCGCGGGGGTTCGGCCCCGGTGTCATTTCGTTGAACCCATCGGCGAAATGCGCCGGCCCCACCCGAGCAAAGTCGGTGTCGGCCTGATTCATGGTCGAATCGGCAAGATTGTTGTTGGAGCCGTCGATGGTGCGGAAGTCGAGGGTACGGAATTCCAGTGCCATGGCTCACCCTCCCTGTAGAGTGTATAGCCCCAGCTCCTGCTCATTGGCCGCTCAGGAAATGACGCTTTGATGATCCATTGTGACGTTCAGGCGGCAGTTGAGTGACGATATTCGGCGCCGCTGCACAATGATAATATCGAGCGATCCAAGGCTCGCCAGGAGTAGGTCGATTGCGAGCCCGTGCGAAGGGTCGCGCCGAACTCGTCCGTTTACTCCAGCGGAGTGGCAACCTTTCTTACCGAATTACTCCAATGAAGAATGGAGCTTTTACAACGCGGCCTTCGAATCCAGCATCGCTTGTCGAAGCTGACATAATCCATGCGGATCATCAGCTCTACTTCCCTTATGTCCACGAGACCCCAAACGTCCTCTTCATTTCGCCGGGCTGCATCATCGGTTGGAAGCAATAGCGAGCCCGCAGCCCGCGCCCGGCTTCGCTGAGTGCCGCCGCCGTGTCGACCATCATGCGCATGCCGGGCACGCCACCGAGATGATCCCACACCGTTGCCGCGACCACGCCGCCTGATCGAACGACGCAGCGCATCTCGGCGACGGCCTTGCCGGCTTCATTCAGTCGCCCTCACCTCTGTTGCTCATCGGATCGGTTGCGTCAAAGCAGCGCGACTGATGGCGCTTATGTGGATTGCTTCTGCTTTCCCTTGACGGATGACTTGCAGAACTGTGAGTGACAACGCAAACTGCCGCAAAACAAAAAAGGGAGTGAAAAGATGAAACGGCGCACATTTCTTGCTGGCCTTGGTGCCACAGTCTTCTCGCCGGCGATTGTCCGCGCCGCGGGAGATACGCCGTTAAAGTTCGGTGTCCTGACGGACATGAATGGCCTGTTCGCAGACAATGGCGGCAAGGGATCGGTGGCGGCCGCGCAATTGGCGATCGAGGAGTGTGGCGGCAGCGCCTTGGGCAAACCGATCGAACTGATTTCCGCTGATCATCAGAACAAGCCGGATCTCGGCGGGAACATTGCGCGCCAATGGTATGATCAGGATGGCGTCGACGTCATCCTCGACGTGCCGGTGTCATCAGTCTGTATTGCGGTCCAGAACTTCGCCAAGGATCGAAACAAGATGTTCATCACGTCCGCGGGAGGCTCCGCGGATCTGAGTGGAAAGCTATGTTCTCCTAATTTCATCCAATGGACATATAATACCTACGCACTCGCGAACGTGGCGGGGAAAGCGTTGCTCCAACGTGGAGCCGACACGTGGTTCTTTATTGCTGCGGACTACGCATTCGGCCATGCGCTCGAGCGCGATGTGACGGAAGTCGTGACCAAGGGCGGAGGGAAGTCACTGGGGCACGCGCCGCATCCGATCAACACCGCAGATTTCAGCTCGGTCCTCCTGACGGCCAAGTCCTCGGGCGCGAAAGTCATCGCACTGGCGAACGCCGGCGCGGACACTCAGAACGGCATCAAACAAGCGGAGGAATTTGGCCTCACCAGCGGCGGCCAGCAGATGATCGCGCTGCTGATTGACGTCAATGACATCCAAAGCATTGGCCTGAAGAGCGCGCAGGGCTTGCTCGCGACCATTGGATTCTATTGGAACATGGATGACCGGACGCGCGAATTCGCAAAGCGCTATGCCGCCAAGATGGGAAAACCGCCGAGCATGATGCAGGCGGGCGTGTATTCGTCCGCGTTGAACTACATCAAATCGGTCCAGGCCGCGAACACCAAGGATCCGGCCGCCGTCGTCAAGGATTTGCAAGGCCGCACCTTCAACGACGCTTTCGCGCGAAACGGCAAGCTTCGCGCCGACAACCTGATGGTGCACGACATGTACCTCGCCGAGGTCAAGAAGCCGAGCGAGGTGTCCGACCCTTCGGATGTCTTCCGGATCCTGGCGACCGTTGAGGGCAAGGATGCATTTCCGCCGCTCTCGAGCAGCGCCTGCCCGATGGTCACGGCCCAGAAGTAATTCGGGCAGCCCCCGCAAACTGTACCGCAAAATCGTTCAGGTCCACCGCAATCGATCGCGGTGGACCTTATTCGTACGGATTGACCAACGCATCATCATGCCGGAACCACGCGGCCGAATCCCACACTGGAGAAGTTCAAAGAAGCAGTCGTATTGGACATCAACCCTGGATGGTTTAGGACCAAGGAGCTCCGTGAACCTTCACAGCGTTCCACTCGGTTTCGGGCGTTGAGCTGCTGTTCCTGACCAAGGGCAATGAGACCAGAAAATGCGAGCTGCGTTCGGACTTATCCACCGCTGGGCGGGCCTCATCACCGCCGCGTTTCTGTTCTTCTCGGGTGTTACGGGTGCGGTGATCTCTTGGGACCATGCCCTCGACGAATGGCTCAACAGCCGCCTCACCTCGGCAAGGACGCCGGGACCGTCCAGACCGTCCACAGAACTGGCAAAGCTGATCGAGGATCGTGATCCGCGGGCGCGTGTCACTTACCTCCTGACAACGCCAGAAGCCGGAGACTCCTTGTCGTTCTTCGTGGAACCTCAAATCGACCCGGCAAGCGGAAAGCGGTTTGAGCTGGACTACAATCAGGTGTTTCTCGACCCTGCGACCGGCGAAGAACTCGGCCGTCGTTACTGGGGCGCGGTATGGCCTGTAACGCGGGAAAACTTTGTCTCGTTTCTCTACAAGTTGCACTATACCCTTCACATTCCCGAGTTCTGGGGCAGCGATCGCTGGGGCACACGCCTGCTTGGCATCATTGCCATCATTTGGACTCTCGACTGCTTTGTCAGCTTCTACCTGACGCTGCCCGCGCGTCGTAGGAGCAATACCGCCAGATCCGCAGTCGTAACGCGCCAGCTTGACCGCGGCTTTTGGGCGAGATGGAAGCCGGCCTGGGTCATCAAGACAAGGGGAAGTGCTTACCGCATCAATTTCGACATCCATCGGGCCTTCGGCCTGTGGACGTGGGCCCTGCTCCTCGTCATTGCGTTCACGGCCTTTTCGCTCAATCTCTATTTCGAAGTGTTCTCGCCGCTCATGAAGACGGTGTCGAACTACACGCCGACGCCATACGAATTGCGCACGCCTGCACCACTCGATCAGCCGGCCGAACCAAAGCTGTCGTTCGCGGATATCATTGCAAAGGGCGAAGCGGACGGACGAAGTCGTGGTTGGACCGAACCGGTCGGCGCGGTTTACTACGCCCGACAGTTTGACATCTACAGCGCCAGCTTCTTCCGTCCCGGAGACGACCATGGTGCCGGTGGCGTCGGCCCGGCGCAGCTGTATTACGATGGCCAGGACGGCCGCCCGCTCGGTGCGCGCGTGCCGTGGCAGGGCACAGCGGCCGACATCTTTGTCCAGGCACAGTTTCCAATGCATTCAGGACGTATTCTCGGACTGCCGGGACGAAGCCTTATTTCGCTGATGGGTATCGTCGTAGCCGCGCTGTCGGTGACCGGCGTCGTGATTTGGTATCGCAAACGTCGCGCCCGGTTGGCAGCAAGAGCGAAGAGCCAAAGCCGTTCTGCGCAGCAGGTGCTCGCCGCAGCAGAGTGATGCATCGGGAGCGTCAGTAGTTTGCCTGATAGCTGGATCGGCCCGTCCGAACGTTCCACCTGGAGTTCTTCTAGTTCTAGATCTCGGAATAAAGTCTGAATCCACTTTCGACGCATTACCACCGTTGTTACGACTGCTCAGCAGTATCAGTTGGACTGGGGCGGTGTGGCGGTGATGAAAAACGCGAGATATCTCTTTGGGGCGTCGACCATTGCGTTTGCGAGTTTAGCATTCGACGTTTCTGCTTTTGGGCAGGCGTCCACTCAGTTGCCGCCGGTCGTTGTCGAACAAGCGAAACCGCGATCTGCCGTCCGTCCACAACGCTCTCAGTCTGCCCGGTCAGCCGCGCGACGCAACGCGACACGCGCCGCCAATCGTCCCGCCGCCGCTGCAGTCACCCCCGGCACTGCCTCGACGCAAGAGACTGCCACAGGTCCAGTGCAAGGCTACCTCGCGACGGTGAGCGGTACCGGCACGAAGACCGACACGCCGTTGAGCCAAACGGCACAGTCTATCTCCGTCGTCGGTGCCGAGCGGATCCGGGATCAGGGCGTTACCAACATCCAGGAAAGCCTGCGGTACGTGCCTGGTGTATTCGCCGAGCCGGGCGGCGTCGATTCACGTAACGACTATTTCAAAGTTCGCGGTCAGGACCCGAACGTCTATCTCGACGGTACGCGGGTGAACAACCGCAATAACTTCAACGAGTGGCGCGCCGATCCTTATATGCTCGAGCGCATCGAGGTGTTCCGCGGACCTGCATCGGTGCTTTATGGCGACACGTCCACCGCGGGTCTCGTCAACCTGATTTCCAAGCGTCCGCGGGCCGAGACTTACAACGAAATCGGCGTGTCTTTCGACAATTTCGGCCGCAAGCAGGTCCAGATGGATTCGACCGGCAAGCTGACCAAGGACGGCGAATGGCTTTATCGCTTCGTCGGCCTGTTCCGTGACAGCGACACCCAGGTCGATTTCGTCCCTGACGATCGCATCCTGCTGGCGCCATCGCTGACCTGGCGACCGACGACGAACACGAGTTGGACCGTGCTCGGCGTCTATCAGAAGGACCGGACCGGCACCACCAACGGCTTCCTGCCGCGCGAAGGCACGCTTCTGCCCAGCATCAACGGCTACATCCCGCGCAACCGTTTCGTCGGCGATCCTAACACAGATCTGTATCAGACCGAAACCGGTGCCATCAGCAGCCTCTTCGAGCACAGCTTCAACGACGCAGTGAAGTTCACCCAGAACCTGCGCTATGCCCACGTCGACGGCATCTATCGTTCCGTCTACGCGAATGTGTTCTCGGCCGACCCGTTCCGAGCTATGGCGGAATCTGGGTGATGACGGCCTGAGAAGGGCGGCGTATCGAGGCGGGTAACCAGCCAGCCAGAACCTCACATGGGATGGTTCGTGTCAAGGCCATCAATCGCAATGCATCAGCAGT
>NZ_JBVAPG010000480.1:0-621 GCF_055413685.1 Bradyrhizobium sp. LeoA1Lang
AAACGGCGTCTTCGAGAGCTTCATCGCACGCTCGATCCCGTGGCCCTGCTGGCCGAGATGAGAGACGCCCAGGCGGAGCTCGGCACGCGTGTCGACGCCCGATTGGGCAGGCTCGCGGCAGCAAGCCCACCGGCGCCGACAAAGATCGCAGCAGCGTTCGCGAAGGAGCTCGGCAATGACCTGCATCTAGGGGAGCAGCGCATCATCCATCGGCGCATGCGCAAGCCATACAAAAAGCGCATGAGAATGCCATCAATGCTCGATCCGCACCTCGCCAACATCGAGCGCTGGCTGACGGCCGAGCCCCGTCTGACCGCGCTGGCAATTCTCGGTCGCCTCGCTGAACAATGCCCCGAACAGTTCGGTCCTCCACAGCACACCATCGTGCAGCGCTTGTTGCGATCGCTCAGACGCAAAGCAGTCGAGACGATCATCCCGCGCACGGCTGAAGGTGCGGCACAGGCCGCTAACCCCGGGACTGGGGCCGCCGCTACGTGTGATGGGCACTCCGCGACGTCCCCAGTCCCTCCGATCCTGCGAGCAATGACGCAACCTCAGACCGGCCGACAGTCGGCGCTACGTCCGTCAAGCGAAAGTAACATCCTCAGATGAGGCAATACG
>NZ_JBVAPG010000481.1:0-614 GCF_055413685.1 Bradyrhizobium sp. LeoA1Lang
CGCGTCACCAACGGCATGCACTCGGTCCAACCAGTCGCGACGTCGACCATCGTCAACGTCTGAATGAACGAGCCAGCTACAGATGTGCCGCCATGCGCCACCATGTCGACCTCGCAGAACCCCGGCGGCGGATCGTGCCAGTCATTGAACGTCCGGATCGGCACTTCACGGCGGACCGCCGAATAAAACCCGACCCGCCGGCGCTTACCGCCGGCCGCGGCAATTTTGGTCTCGACCAGCAGGCGATCAATCGTGGCTGCACTCACGCCGAGCACCAGCGCTCGATCGGCCTGGTCGAGCTTGAGCCGGCCATGCCGCTCCAGCGAAGGCAGCAACGTCGGAATCATTACCTTCAGCCGCTTGCCGCAGATTCGATCCGAGACCTCCCACAAGGCCACCAGCGCATCCCTGATCTTGGCGCCGTAGGTCGGCCTTCGCTGCCGCCTGGCCTCCGGCGAAATTGCGACATGGCTGGCAAGCGCCCGGACCGCGTGCTTGCGATGCCAGCCGGTCACCGCGCAAAGCTCGTCGAGTATGCGCCCCTTATCTGCCCGCCCTGCCGATCGATAGCGCTCTACCACCGCCGCCGTGAGCTCGCGCCGAGCACCCATGCT
>NZ_JBVAPG010000482.1:0-614 GCF_055413685.1 Bradyrhizobium sp. LeoA1Lang
CCAGGCTGCGCTGCCAGGCGCTGCGGTCGAGCACACCCTTGAGCCGCCATCCCAGCGGGATGTGATAGTGCGTGCTGCCCGCATCCAGCTGCGCCAAAAACCAGAGCCGCTGCTGCGCAAACGAGGGTGCTAGAACGCTTTCGCGTCCAACCTTTGGTATCGACGCAGCCTTTCGACTGCTAGTGCGGTTTCTCTCCTTGGCGAGTAAAAGAAGCTCAGCCAAGCCTTCAACATCCAGCTTTTCCAAGCCGGTTCCAACTAAATCTGTCATTTCTAGGCACCCAGAGTGAGCAGCTTCTGAAGCTCGTCGCGATCAAATTCTCGTTCGAGCAAAGTAATAGAAGCGTCGCGAGCGAGATCGCTCAGCACCGGCTTGGAGAACAGCGAGGTGAGCGGCAGCTCTACACCTAGAGCCTGCGACAGCCGGCTCAGCAACCTCACGGCAAGAAGCGAGTGGCCGCCCAGCGCGAAGAAGTGGTCGTGGCGCCCGACCCGCTCCAGCCCCAGAAGCTCGGCCCAGAGCTTGGCCAGCGCGGTCTCGATCTCGCCCTGCGGCGCCTCATAGGCGCCCCGCGCATAGGCCTCATCGTCCGGCGCCGGCAGCGCCTGGCGGT
>NZ_JBVAPG010000483.1:0-613 GCF_055413685.1 Bradyrhizobium sp. LeoA1Lang
AAGTCGTAGAAGGCCAGCAGGGCGTCGCGATCCTTGACCAGACATTCGACCGCCCGGCCGTATTTGGCGCGGTATTTCTCGGCGAAAACGTCGATCGCCGCTTCGGCGGACGCCCGGTTCGGCGCCCAGTAGACCTCGCGCAGATCCTTCTTCATGGTGGCCTGCACCGAGAGCGGGACCTTGTCCAGGACGTTCACGGTCTTGTGCACCCAGCATCGCTGGTGGCGTGTGCCGGGACAGACCTCGTCGAGCGCCTTCCAGAAGCCGAGCGCGCCGTCGCCGACGGCAATTTCCGGGGCGATCTGCAACCCGCGCCGCTTGACGTCGATCAGGAGCTCACGCCAGCTCTGCGCGCTCTCCCGCACGCCGACCTGGAAGCCGATCAGTTCCTTCTTGCCTTCCGGCGTCGCGCCGATCAGCACCAGCATGCACTCGCCGTGGTCTTCCATGCGGGCCTGCAGGAAGACGCCATCGGCCCACACATACACACGTATCGTCGCGCCGACAAATCGCGCCTCTGCCAGCGCTCGTACTCGCCTTGCCACTCCGCGGTCAGCCGGGAAATCACCGCGGGCGACAGGTTCGGTGCGTCCTTGCCCAGCAAGGCCGTCAG
>NZ_JBVAPG010000484.1:0-612 GCF_055413685.1 Bradyrhizobium sp. LeoA1Lang
CTAGTACCCACTTTTCTTGGATCGTGAGTCGTGATTCAAGATATGGATGATCCCCGAAGCAAGAGAAGTCCACCTTTCGCGGAAAGATCGCAAGGTGCTTGAGGCGTGTTGTCGCTCGCCGGTGACGTTGCAGCGCGATTTGAAGCGGGCGCGGATAGTTCTGTTGGCGGCGGACGGGCGCAGCACCCGCTCGATTGCCAAAGAAGTCGGCGTTCAGCCGCGGATTGTCAGCCTTTGGCGGCACCGCTATGCCGATCATGGCCTTGAAGGGCTGCAAGACAAGCCACGGCCCGGCAAGCAGCCGATCTATACGAAGGCCACCGACAAGCGGATTCTGAAGCTGCTGGATAAGCCGCCCCCGCAAGGATTTGCGCGCTGGACCGGCCCTCTGCTGGCCGAGGCGCTGGGCGATGTTGACGTCCAATATGTCTGGCGGTTCCTGCGCAGCCACAAGATTGACCTTGCGGCTCGCAAGTCCTGGTGCGAGAGCAACGACCCGAACTTTACGGCCAAAGCCGCCGATGTTGTTGGCCTCTACGTCGCCCCGCCCGCGAAGGCCATTGTGCTATGCGTGGACGAGAAGCCCTCGATCCAGGCCTTGGAGCGAGCGCA
>NZ_JBVAPG010000485.1:0-609 GCF_055413685.1 Bradyrhizobium sp. LeoA1Lang
CGGTGCGTGCGGTTGATGTGTTCGTCGACGGGCTCGATCTGGATAAGCTCGGCTTCGTTGGCGTCCAGCCACACGACACGGGGCGCCCCGGTTACCATCCCGGCATGATGCTCAAGCTCTACATCTACGGCTACCTCAATCGCGTGCCGTCGAGCCGACGCCTGGAGCGGGAATGCCAGCGCAATATCGAGATGATCTGGCTGACCGGGCAGTTGGCGCCGGACTTCAAGACCATCGCGGATTTCCGCAAGGACAATGGCAAGGCCATTCGTGAGGTCTGCCGCGAGTTCGTTGCGCTGTGCCGCAAGCTCGATCTGCTTGTTGCAGCGAGCGTCGCCATCGATGGATCGAAGTTCAAGGCGGTCAATGCGCGGGACAAGAACTTCACCGAGGCCAAGATGAAGAGGCGTCTTGAGCGGATCGATGAGAGCATCGCCCGCTATCTCTCGCAGCTCGAGACCGCCGATCGGCACGGCGATGCAGTGCCAGAGGCGAAGGTTGAGCGGTTGAAGGGCAAGATCGAGAAGCTCAAGGAGGAGATCGTTCGGCTCAACGCGATCAATGCGGAGATGATGAAGAGCGAGGACAAGCAGATCTCGCTGACCGATC
>NZ_JBVAPG010000486.1:0-608 GCF_055413685.1 Bradyrhizobium sp. LeoA1Lang
TCGCGCAGGGAAAGCCGGAATGCTTCGGTTGAACCTGTGGTCCTACCCCCGTGCTTTTTGTTGCACGGGACCCACGGGTGCAACCAGCACCCGGCTTTCCCTGCGCCCTCTGATATCGAGGAGGGCGGAAAGTGAAGCAAAGCTCGGACGCAATGCGCCGCGAGAATGCGAACTCACATCCTCTCACCATACTCCACCATCATGCCCCGCGAAGGCGGGGCATCCAGTACTCCGCAGCGTCTGAGCGTAAGCACTGCGGTCTCTGGAATACTGGATCGTCCGCCGGAGCCTGTCATCGGGCGGCGCTACGCGCCGACCCGGTGGCGGACGATGACCGCGGAGAGCTGTTTGACATTTGAATCAGACCTCCCCCCACGTCGTCCCGGGCTTGCGCGCCGCGGCGAAGCCCCTTGGCGTAGCCGGGACCCGGGACCCATAACCACAGGGAGATGTGATGTGCTCCGCCGCAACCGCTTGCTCCCGCCACAACAACTCCCTGTGGTTGATGGGGTGGACGGCCCCCTACGGCATCAGTTGTGCCAGAATGAGGTTGTCGAAATCTCAAACGAGGGAGCCGTCCGTGACGCAGATTATCCGCATTGGAATGG
>NZ_JBVAPG010000487.1:0-599 GCF_055413685.1 Bradyrhizobium sp. LeoA1Lang
TATCGATGTAAGATAATGGCCCATTCTGCCCAATTACGGACCGAGATATCGCCGCGGCGAGCATCCGATTGTCGCATTTCCGCCAGTTGAACCGCGAGATCTCCTGGCACATCGCTTGCTTGACTTGGGGCCGGTATCATCGCTTCCCGCGCGAAGCAAACTTGTGAGGACGATATGCTTGGAATTGGAAGTAAGTTGCCGCCGTTCGAAATCACAGGCGTGAAGCCCGGTTTTCATCTGCACGAAGAGAGCGGGCAGAGCGCGCTCGAGACGCTGACGGAAAACAGCTTCCCTGGGAAATGGAAGATCATTTTCTTCTATCCGAAGGATTTCACCTTCGTCTGCCCAACCGAGATCGCCGAGTTTGCCCGGCTGTCGAAGGATTTCGCCGACCGCGATGCGGTTGTGCTGGGCGGCTCGACTGACAACGAGTTCTGCAAGCTGGCTTGGCGACGCTCACACAAGGACCTGAACCATCTGCCGATCTGGCAGTTTGCCGACACCAAGGGCGGGCTGGTCGATGGTCTTGAAGTGCGTTCGCCGGACGGCGTCGCCTATCGCTACACATTCATCGCGGACCCAGACAACACGATCCAGCA
>NZ_JBVAPG010000488.1:0-594 GCF_055413685.1 Bradyrhizobium sp. LeoA1Lang
TTCGGATCCGGAATGGCAGGTGAGAGCAGTCGCCGCCGAGACGATCGGGCGCATCGGTCAGGCCTCAGTGGCAACAGGGCTCATCGCGGCGTTGAATGACAGCTATTGGCAGGTTCGTCAAAAGGCGTTGCAAGCCGTCGCATCGTGGCGAGGTCTGCGGACGACACCGGACGCGACAGGTAGTAGACGCTGCCGCGGCTGATCTTCAAAACTTCCGCCTGCCTGATGATCGACAGATCGTGCTCACGGTCGATCATCGCTTTGCGCTCAGCAATCCCGCCTTGGTGAGCGCGCCCTCTAAAAAACTGATTTCGGCGCTGCGCACCCCCTGTCGGATAGAAACGGGTTTGGCGATAGACTGCGTTCGGAAGGGAGCGGCCGATACGATTTTGGTGGCATGTAACCCCGTCAAAAAACCTGGTCTATGGGCTGTTGCGCACTTGACAGTGGTGACGCCGTCCCGGCGAGGGTCCCGTCGCGGAGTTGGTTGGAATTAGGGTTGGCGTAGGCTCCGGGGTGATCAACCTCGAATCGTCCGGCGTTGAAGCGTCGGACTGGAGACTACGCCATGAGGCAACCTACCACGAAGCCTGA
>NZ_JBVAPG010000489.1:0-591 GCF_055413685.1 Bradyrhizobium sp. LeoA1Lang
TCGCCTTCATCGAAGGCTTCTACAATCGAACGAGGCTCCATTCCGCCATCGGATATGTCGCGCCGATCGAGATGGAGCTAAAAGCTGCTTAAACCCGTCCACTTTTTCGGGGGAAGATCAGTGTCCCACCGACTGAGCAGTTGTGTGTACGCAGTGGCACTAAAGGACTACCGGCGGGGCGATGGGGCAACGCCGGAGCACCAGCGAAAGCATCACGCACGCATGACTAACGCACACACGCCAGTTGGCTACAAATCACTATTGTCCGACGAAGCTAGACAGGCCGCTAAGACGCTACGCTTGGCCATAGAGCCCTTCGTGGAGCTAAACCCGAACATCCCCGCCAGCTACATTATTAGCTTCCTGTCGGTCGCTGAGAAGGAAGCCCGTGGGCGCCTTTGACGCTATGCCCAGGCAGCACCGGCGGATAGCTATAGCGCCCACCAGAGGACTCCGCTGAGTCCCCTAGCATTACAGTTGTTTTTTTAGTGGGTTTCTGAATCCATGGGCAACCATGATTCGAAGATCGTGGACGCAGGCAGCGTCGATTGAGGAGACGCTTGCGTTGTGGGCGGCGTCGCTTCGGGAGAT
>NZ_JBVAPG010000048.1:0-54067 GCF_055413685.1 Bradyrhizobium sp. LeoA1Lang
CTTCTCATAGTTAGCAAGCAGTTGATCCAGCAGTTCAGGTGTAATCGTCGTGTCGGTCGTCATGTGAGTCTCCTCGGTAAGGTAAACTCACAGAAACCTGCTTACACATTCTTTCTGACACCCTCCCCCGGTTGCCTCATTTGCTGCGGCGGCCGCTCCGATCCCCCTGTACAACATCTACCGGGCGGAGGACGGGTTCACCAATGCCGGCATCTCGATGGCTGTGGTCGCCTACGCCGTCGGCACCATCGCCGCACTGTTGGTGCTGGGGCGACTGTCCAATCATCTGGGCCGCCGGCTCACTGCGATCACTAGCCTCGGCCTGCTCCTGCTGGGCTGTCTGCTGTTGCTGAATGTGCACGACATCGACATGCTTCTGGCCGGTCGGTTCCTGGTGGGCGTCGGTACCGGGTTGGCCAGCAGCAGCCTGACCTCCTACATCGTCGACGCCGCCCCCAGCAGGCCAGAATGGTTGGCCTCCGTCGCCTCCAGCCAAGGACCGATGCTCGGCCTCACTGTCGGTGCCATCACCTCCGGCGCCTTGGTCCAGTTCGGCCCCTGGCCACGCGACCTCATCTACCTGGTTTGCGTCGGCTTCCTATTACTGTCTGCTGCACTTATCGCCATCAGCCCGGAAACAGCAACTCCGACGCCGGGCGTTTGGCGATCGCTGTTGCCCCGGGTGAGCGTACCGGCCCAGGTCAGGCATCTGCTCCCTGTCGCGGCAGCGGTGTTCTTGG
Source organism: Bradyrhizobium sp. LeoA1Lang (assembly GCF_055413685.1). Classification (NCBI taxonomy): domain Bacteria; kingdom Pseudomonadati; phylum Pseudomonadota; class Alphaproteobacteria; order Hyphomicrobiales; family Nitrobacteraceae; genus Bradyrhizobium; species Bradyrhizobium sp. LeoA1Lang. The sequence goes on from NZ_JBVAPG010000048.1 coordinate 741, forward strand.
CCACCTGGTCAACCGGCGCCTTCTACCAAGCCTTCGTGCCTGCGCTGGTCGAAGATCAACTCCACACCGGCAGCCCGCTCATCCTCGGATTGGTGTTCGCCGCCTATATGGCCCCCAGCGTTCTCGGTGCTCCCATTGGCGGCCGATTCACATCCGCGATAGCCCAACGCGTCGGCATGATCACCTTCTTGGCCGGAATGATCGGCATCATCACAGCGATCAACGCCGGCACACTGGCGTTATTCATCATCGCAACCATAGTCGCCGGCGCCGGCCAAGGCATCGCTATCACTGCCGCCACCCGTGGGCTGCTGCACGGCAGCACGCTAGCCGACCGGGCACCGATATTCAGCGCGATCTATCTCCTCTGCTACAGCAGCGCCACCTTCCCCAGCCTCATCTCCGGCAAGCTTTCCAACACCTTCTCGCTACCGCAGATCGCGTTCGGATACGGGGTACTTGCCCTCGGCACCCCCCTGTTCACTGTCCTCTCCGCACGCAACCCGCACACTGACAAGGCCGGAAACAACACCTGCGACAGCTCGTCGACCCCCACGGTCGTGCTCGGCGTCAAGGAATCTACTCGATGAGCACGCAAGAGCGACACCGTTATCAAATGTGTCCGGTGCTCGATGCGCCACGGGTCGGAACAAGCGTGTACCGAGGCCGGATCGTTTCCTGCTTTTTGGCTTCGCCTGCGGGCCAGCTCAGCACGCATCCAGGTGGAAGATTCGGCCATGTCCCGGCCCAGCTCGGCCTGCTCATCTAAGAGGAAGAAAGTGACGCTCGATCATTCGATTTTCACGCGCTGGCCGGCGCAGTACCCTGATCGGTTGCAACTCTTTTCCGCCCCGACGCCCAATGGGGTGAAGGTCGGCATCATGCTTGAGGAAACGAGCCTAACCTACGAGCCGCACCGGATCGACATCATCGCGAACGAAAGCCACGACCCGGCCTTTCTCGCGCTCAACCCCAACGGCAAGATTCCCGCAATCTACGACCCCGACGGGCCGAGCGGCACGCCGCTCGCGCTGTTCGAATCAGGCGCGATCCTCCTCTATCTTGCCGACAAGACGGGACAATTTATCTCGGCCGATCCGAACACTCGCTACGAAACGATCCAGTGGGTGATGTGGCAGATGGGCGGAGTCGGGCCGATGTTTGGCCAGGTCGGCTTCTTCAACAAATTCGCCGGCAAGGCCTATGAGGACAAGCGCCCGCGCGACCGCTACGCGACCGAATCGGCGCGGCTGCTCGGTGTCCTCGACGAACGGCTCGCGGGCCGCGACTGGGTGATGGGCGTCGACTACAGCATCGCCGATATTTCGCTGCTCGGCTGGGTGCGCAACCTCATCGGCTTTTACGAAGCACGCGAGCTCGTCGGCTTCGACCGCTTTCTTCATGTGAAGGCGTGGCTCGACCGCGGCCTGGCGCGTCCGGCAGTGCAGCGCGGGCTGCACGTGTAAGCAGGCTAGAGAGGGTTCGCGAAGAACGAAGCGAGGATATCTATGATTGAAATCACTGCCGACATGGAGGCGATCATCAAGCAGGCGATACTGTCGTTCGTCGCGACAGTCAACGAGGACGGAACGCCCAATCTTTCGCCGAAGGCGTCTTTGACGGTCACAAACGGCGTTCTCTACTTCGCGGATATCGCATCACCGCGGACGATACTGAACTTGAAGCGCAATCCCGCCGTCGAAATTAACGTAGTCGACATCTTCCAGAGGCGCGGTTATCGATTCAAGGGCCGTGCGTTGATACTGCCGCCAGACGATGACGAGTCTTTGATGATCGCCAACTGGGTTCGGGCGACGAATGGTCTAGAGTATCCTGTCGATCACGTTGTCAAAATCGAAACCACTTCGATCACCCCGTTGCTGTCTCCAGCCCATGTCTTTGCCCACCCTCCTCGAAGTCAGGACGAAATCAGGAGCACCTACTACCAAAAGTACGGTGTGAAACCCATCGGGGCATAGGTGCAGGGTCCGCGAAAAACGAAGACCGACCTATAGGCAGAAGGAGAAAGCCCATGAAGATCCGAACCATCATCGCCGCCACCTGCGCCGCCCTCGCCGTCTCGATGGCCGGCCCCATCCACGCCCATGATAGCGAAGCGCAAACCGTCACGAAGAACTTCGAGGCGGCCATTCCCAATATCCCTGGCAAGTCGCTGATCGTCGTGGAGGTCGATTACGCGCCCGGCGCGGCCTCCCCGTCCCACACCCACGCGAAGTCGGCTTTCATCTACGCCTATGTGATCTCGGGTGCGATCGAGTCGAAGGTGAATGACGGCGAGACGCGCATCTATCGGGCGGGTGAGAGCTGGTCCGAACCGCCGGGTGCGAGCCATTCGATCAGCCGCAACGCGAGCAAGACCGAGCCGGCGAAGCTGCTCGCTGTCTTCGTCCTCGATACCAATGACCGCACGCTGACGACACCCGTCAAATAAACCTTCAGACGCATTGAGAGGAACGAGGGTCTTCCGTCGCGAGGCGGAGGGGGTCCTCATCCCGCCGAATTTTATCCTGCAACGCCTCAATGGCGACGGTAGGAACTCCCGTGGGCGCGCGCCGCCCGAGAAGTTTTCTTTCCTGGCTTTCTGCCGTACCATCCCAGGAAAGAGCGCTGCGTCTCATCTCGCGGCGTATCGAAACGACGATGAGCGTCGGGCGACCGAGGAAGGAGAGTAAACCATGAAGATAGTCGTGATCGGCGGCACTGGCCTGATTGGCTCGAAGACCGTTGCCATTCTGCGCCAGGCCGGCCACGAGGTCGCCGCGGCGTCGCCCAAAGTTGGCGTCAACACCGTCACCGGAGAGGGGCTCAAAGAAGCCATGGCCGGCGCACAGGTGGTGATCGACGTCTCCAATGCGCCTTCATTCGACCCCAGGTGGCGTTGGAATTCTTCGAGACCTCTGGCCGCAATCTTGTCGCGGCGGAGGCCGCGGCAGGCGTTCAGCACCATGTCACGCTATCCATCGTCGGGACGGACCGGTTACCGACCAAGGCTATTACCGCGCCAAAGTGGCGCAAGAGCAACTGATCGAGGCTTGCGGTATGCCCTACACGATCATCCGCTCGACCCAGTTCCTGGAATTCCTCGGCGGCATCGCCGATGCAAGCACGGATGGAAGCGTCGTCAGGCTTGCGCCGGGCCTGTTTCAGCCTATCGCGGCTGAGGACGTTGCTGCCGTCGTCGCCGAAGTGGCCTTCGCTGATCCGCGAAACGGGATCATCAGGATCGCAGGCCCGGAACGAGCGCCGTTCAACGAAATCGTCGCTTGCTATTTGAAGGCTGTCGGCGACCCGCGCAAGGTCGTGAAAGACCGAAGCCCGATATTTCGGCGGGCGACTCGAGGAAAAGTCGCTCGTACCATTGGGCGAGGCGCGTCTCGGCCGTCTCAATCTCGAGGAGTGGTTACGCAGCTCGCAGAAAAGAGCCTGATCATGCGGTCGCGGGCCGCGTCGACATTGCGCGAGCCGGCCACCACTGGCGCAGCCGCGTAAAACTTGTCCCATAGCGCATCCTTCGAATCGTGCGACAAGAATGCACCATCAAAAACTGGGACTAAACACCTAGCCGTTCCCCACGTGGGCGCTGATGGCGTTCTGATCGCCAAGAAGTGCGCAGCGGGTGGTCCGTGATCATTGTTCGCACCATGCCGCGTTGCAGGTTTCGGCTTCAGGTTCCGGCTCGTACTTGCCGCGCGGGCTGTTGGCCCATCGGATTACTTTCTTGATTCCGGTCGCTCCATGTGCCGGTGAGGACGGAACATGGGTCTTCCGATCTCAGCCTCTGCGTCTGCAATCTCTGCGATGTCGCCCTCGGAAAAGCGCCTCAGATCGCTCTTGTTTGAATTGATGCATTTGCACTCACCGGAACGATGAGGCAGCGGCTCAACGCCAGCGCGCTTGAGCGGGGCGTCACGAGCATCCGCGTCATAGTCTACCATCGGAGCCAGCATCATCCGGCCGCCGTGATTTTCGCTTCGCACGAGGTATTCCGGGAATTTGGCAAGGGTGCTCAGCGGGTCGGCAGCTTCATCCCGTCGCGCCGACGATGTAGATAGCGCTTTTGTGTGGGTCGTTCTCTTCGAGCCAACGCATGCCAGGCTCGATCTTGAGGATATAGGAGCACCACTGGTAGCGCTGCGTCGGGAATCCCCTTTTTGTCACGGGCGAGCTGGCGGAAGCCGATCGCATTGGTCCGGTAAGGCGCCAAACCAAGCGATCGAACCCATTCCTCCTTTTCGAGGACGCGCTTTTCCCAGCCTTCCGTAGCCCAGCCGATGTCAGAGTAGACGACCGCAACACCTTCCAAATCCCATTCGCGCGCCCACTGGATCAGCGCGCAGGAATCATTGCCGTAGCTGGCGAAAATGACGAAGCGATTAGTCATGGTGTGGACGTTTCAACCTTTGAGCGCGATTTGGTGGCTGGGTTGTTCTGGTGACGTTTCAACCTCGGGTGGCTCAGAGCCGAAAATCTCTAGCCGTATCTCAGTGCTACTGGCTTTTGGACTGGCTGGACAAAGTACGCGTTGGACTCTGTCCAAGTGCGGCTCCCGCATCATGCATCATTGGGCACATTTGACGAAACCGACTTCTGTCGCGCCCTTAGCGATGATGGCGATCCTCGATAGGAACGCTTCCGGGTCTTTCATCATATGCGGTGAGGTCGCCGTCGGCCAATTTACCGATCTTGCGTTCACCGCTGAGATACCAGATGCTCGCCTTGGCTGCGCTGCTGCGCGGTAAGTTGATATTGTCCTGGTGCACGAGCAACATTGTCAGCGCGTAGTTTGGCAATGCCTATAACCGCCGCCTTGAAATTGAAATTCGCCGAGGACGGTATTGGCTTTTCTCTTGTGAGCGTTGGCTCTGGTGATGCGGTCGATTGCTCGTGAAGCTGGCCGGATCCCAGACCGGATCGTCGGCGACAGCCCACGAACCAGCAGTACAAACGATTATAGTTCGATTGCCGATCAGCCGTCGTTCCGATCGAATGCCTTAGAACGCCTGCACAGCAATTGCTCCAGAGGGATCGAGGGGCTCCTTATTTCGAATAGAGCTTACCAAAGTAACCGTTCAGTTCGCGCAGCACACCACAACAACCGCACGAGTCCTTCTCAGCGGATGGTTCGGCGGCACCAACATTCCGGCGGATGTACGAAAGCGGCGGCCCTGATCCACAAATGTGCCCCGCATACGAGCTTCCACCAATTCGTGATAAAAAAGGTGAAGCAGCAAATTCTCGCTACGGCGAGGGGGTATTTCAGCACACTGCTAGTGAGTGCTGGACTAGGTGCGCGCTTGCTACGTTGAGCGTAGAAATCGGCTCGTCGAGTTGCAACACAATTGCCGCCGCCTTGCGAGGCAGCAAGGTGCCTGGCTAAGGGAGTATCGTGTCTCGAATCATAAACTGCCCGGGATCCGCATTCCCGATGAGCATCGATTCGATGCCCACATTCGATTTCCGCGACGCAGGCACCTGGGTTAAATCTCGCCTTGCTGGGCAGAGGCTCATCGCCGACGCGAGCGAATCGCGGTTTGACTGGAGAAAAAATTATGAAACACACGGTGTCAGTATTACTTTCCAGCGTTCTTGCTGTCAGCGCGATCGCAACAGCGGTATTCGCGCAGCAACCAAAGCTTCCTCCACCGGACGACTGGCATGCGACTGGGCGTTATCTTCCGGAATACACGAGTGATGGTGCTCTCGTACTGCCGAAAAACTTCCATGAATGGGTTTATGTTGGCTCGCCTCTGACACCAAACATATTGAACAATGGGAAGGCAAACTTCCCAGAATTCCACAATGTATACATCGAGCCTGGTTCCTATGAAATCTATAAGAAGACGGGCGTCTTCCCCGAAGGAACCATCTTCGTAAAGGAGCTACAACTTATGCTCCCCGCCGATCGTGCAGACGGCTCGAGACAAGAGCCCTCTGGGCGAGGATTTTTTCCGGGACCCTTTAACGGCGCCGATGTAACCGTCAAAGACACCAAACGGTACCCCGAGACCAATGGCTGGGGTTACTATAACTTCAACCACTTCGAGCCGAAGGCCGCCACCGCCAAGGTCAGGCCGCTGGAGGAATGCGCGTATTGTCATATCGCTAGTGCTAAACGCGATGACGTATGGACGCAGTTCTACGCGTTGCTCGACCAGGTGCCGGTGCCGCCCGCCGAGAACAAGACTATAAAAAAGTAGGAGGCTGCGATGAAGATTCTTGGGTCAACGATGGCGGCTTTATCGGCGTCCATAATCGCAACAGGCATTGGATGCCTTGTCTCGCTGCCAGCAGGCAGTCAGGCCGCTTCTGAGAAAGTTCAACTCGTCGACGCGGCTGGCAATATGCGCATACCGGACAATTACCGCACCAGCTATGAATACCTGGGAAGTTGGTCTGTCGCAGGCGACGAGAAGGGTGCGAAAGAGATGCACACTGTTTACGCCTCGCCGGGAGCTGCGGAGGCGTATCGCGCCACGGGCAAGTTCCCTGATGGATCGGTTTTAGTAAAAGAGGTCCAGAGCACAACGACTGCAGTAATGACCACGGGCACCGTCAGCCATGTAGATCGTCTCAAGGGTTGGTTCATGATGGTGAAGGATAGCAAGAACAGCCACCCTGACAACAAGTTGTGGGGTAACGGCTGGGGTTGGTCCTGGTTTGATGCTGACAATCAGGTCAAGACCACCTCGAAGGATTTTCGTGCTGATTGTCTGGGCTGCCACGTCCCAGCCAAGGCAACGGATTGGATCTATGTCTCAGGTTATCCCGGACTGAAGAAGTAGGTGCGAAATCGCCACAAATGGTAGTCCGGCACAAGGCCGGCTACGAAAGCCGGTGATCGGAGCGATTATGAAATCCAGCAAACCCCTCGGGAAATGCGTTTACGGACCGATGATGGTTCTTCTTGTGTCTTTACTCGCGACTGAGGGGAGTTCGGCGGCCGATACATTGGCCGAAAAGAGAATCACCAAGCTATTCCTCACGTCAGGCCAAGTCGATCTTGCAAGAGAAGTGGTAAGATTGCCGCTTCATCGCGGTCGCCTTTCCTCCGGAGAGACGGTTTGGTTCGTTCTCACCGACGTAAGCGATCTCGCCGCTTCCAAAAAGATGGGCCTCACATGGGCGCCGAGCCTCAGTAAGGCAAAGGATCTCGTGAGCACGCGGGTTGCAGAAATGGATGAGTCCAATAACTTCGCCTTCAAATCAGGGCGGGTTGATTTCTCACCAGTTCAAACGTTGACGGCCGGAGAGACGCCAAACTTCTTCCCGCCTAGGTTGGCGCGGGCCGGGTCTGTTGGGGATGCGCACTACAGCCCGTTGGTCCGGGTGGCAAACCGTAATGACATTGTTTTCAACGCCCCCATGATCGCCTTCAACGTCGGACCAGAGAAAATCTCGTTCTGCGGCGGCAATCCCGATTACTCCGTTGTGACCGACTCCGTGGCAAGCATTTGCCCTGACAATGGCACCGTCGATTTGAAGCTGCGCTTCGGATTTGCGGACGGCAAGCACCTGCGGTACCTCAGCTTCGACGCCAACTCCGAGGAATCAGCAGCGCTCGAGGCATCTACCTTTGCGCCTGCCGAAAGCGACATCCTCCAAAGCGGCGCGACGGAGATTATCTACACAATCGTAAATGGTAGGACCGGCCCGAAGGATCCCGAGCGCCAAGGGCTTAACAGCGCGCTCAGTGGCGAAGGCCCTGCACTCGACATCCTTGCGAATTTCAAGGAGATCAGTGCCGGATATTCACCGATGTGGGATGTTCAACTGGCCGAGTGGACCAAAGAGGCTGTTGAGAATAATCAACGGAAGCTGATTACTGACGGCAACGACATTACAGCAAAAAGCGAAGCTGGCTTATTGGTAAGCCCTGTCGGAGGTCCGGTTAAAACGATTGAACATCTGGTGAACTGCCCAGTGGTGGGTTTCACCAATGAATGATTCTTCGATGAAGGAGAGGTCGAGTTGGTGCGGCAGAGCAGCTTGGTGAGTCATTAGTCGTCCGTGCAAACCCAGCAATCGGGTCGGCAGCCAAAATCGCAATCAAGCGCATTCGGTCGGCATCGTGCGATGGGCCGTCGGCGGTTCTTTTGATGCAGTGCTACGTCTCAGGCGCCTCCGTGGGCGCGGACTGAAACAAGTCAATCATCAAACTCCGGGGTTTCACCACGTCTGCGGCAGCAGATCGTCGACATGGTCGCGTTCTTCCAGATCACGGAAGTTCCCAACGAGGGACTCCGTGCGCAGCTTCGCGACTTCGTCGAAGTAGATGATGGAGGTGTCTTTCGCTGAGGAAAGCGACGGGCAAAAGAGAACGGCGCGTTCAAGTTTTTTCGATCGGCCGCAAACATGCCAATGTGATCGTGCGAATGTGAAAGCGGGTGCTAGTAAACAGCACCTGAAATCCGGTAACTGTTGAAGTAGGGCGAGGTGCCGGTCACAATTAGAGTCCGGCATCGCGCGGAGTACGCTAACGAGTAGCGAACCTGGTTTAGGAGCGCGCCGCGATGAAGGAAAACCCTGAGCGAAAAATTCCTCGGCGTGATTTGCTTCGTCTGACCATCGCGGGTAGCGGCGCGGCCGCCGTCGGCGCGCTGTTGTCGCTGTCGGCACCCGCGCAATCTGTCGATATGAAGGACAAGCGCAGGGCGCGCTATCAGGCCGATTCCGCTGAGGTTCGAGACTTCTACCGCGTCAACAGCTATCCCGGCGCCCGCTAGAGGGAGGCGTTCGTGCTGATCAGGAAGTCGGATCGTCGTCGAGGAAGTGCAAGGCCTGTTCTCGCGCAAGCGGACAGGCCAGGCGGCGGATTGGATCGCCGCACTTTTCTGAAGCGTTCGGGCATCGCTGCCGGCACGCTCGCGGCGCTCGGCGAGCTCGCGCTGAACGGCGTGCGCAAGGTGGAGGCCGGCCCGCCGCCGCCTGCGGGCGCGCCCGTTGAGACCCGCAAGAATATCTGCACCCATTGTTCGGTCGGCTGCTCCGTCATCGCCAAGGTCGCCAGTGGCGTTTGGATCGGGCAGGAGCCGGACTATGACAGCCCGATCAATCGCGGCTCGCACTGCTGCAAGGGTGCCGCGGTGCGCGACGACGTCCTGAGCGAGCGCCGCCTGCGTTATCCCGTGAAGCTCGTCAACGGCCAGTGGACGCGCATCTCCTGGGAGACCGCGATCAATGAGATCGGCGACAAGCTCATGGAGATCCGCCAGAAGGCGGGTCCCGATTCAGTCTATTGGCTCGGCTCGGCCAAGTTCACCAACGAGGCCGCCTATCTCAACCGCAAGCTGGCGGCGTTCTGGGGCACCAACAATTCCGACCACCAGGCCCGCATCTGCCATTCGACGACCGTCACCGGCGTAGCCAATACCTGGGGCTACGGCGCGATGACCAACAGCTACAACGACATCCGCAACGCCCGGACCATCCTGTTGATGGGTGGCAATCCGGCCGAGGCGCATCCGGTCTCGTTGCAGCACATCCTCGAGGGCAAGGAGCTCAACCGCGCCAACATGATCGTGGTCGATCCAAGGATGACGCGGACCGCGGCGCATGCGACCGAATATGTCCGGGTGCGCCCGGGCACCCACATCGCCACCATCTACGGCATGCTGTGGCACATTTTCGAGAACGGCTGGGAGGACAAGGAATTCATCAGCCAGCGCGTCTACGGCGACGATGAAATCCGCAAGGCGGCGGCGAAGTGGAATCCGAAGGAGGTCGAGCGGGTCACCGGCCTGCCCGAGGCGCAGGTCAAGCATATCGCCGAACTGTTCGCCAAGCAGAAGCCGGCGACGCTGATCTGGGCGATGGGGCAGACCCAGTTCGCCACTGGCACCGCCAATGTCCGCGCCAGTTGCCTCTTGCTGCTTGCCACCGGCAATGTCGGCATGCCCGGCGCCGGCGCCAACATCTTCCGCGGCCACACCAACGTGCAGGGCGCGACCGATCTCGGCCTCGATGTCACGACGCTGCCGCTCTATTACGGCCTTGCCGAGGGAGCCTGGCGGCATTGGTGCCGGGTGTGGGAAGTCGATTACGACTGGATGAAGTCTCGCTTCCCGAGCAAGCAACTGATGGAAACGCCGGGCATTCCGAGCACGCGCTGGTTCGACGCGACCTTGCTGCCGAAGGACCAGATCAGCCAGCCCAATCCGGTGCAGGCCATGTTCATCATGGGGCATGGCGTCAACACCATCACCCGGATGCCCGAGGCGGTGCGCGGCATCGAGAAGCTCGAGCTCCTGGTGGTGTGCGATCCCTATCCGACCGCGTGGTCGGTGGTCTCCGAGCGCAAGAACGGCGCTTACCTGCTTCCGGCCTGCACGAGCTTCGAGATGGACGGCTCCCGCACCGCCTCCAACCGCTCGCTGCAATGGGGCGAGAAGATCGTCGAGCCGATCTTCGAATCCAAGAACGACTACGACACGATGTATATGCTTGCCGGCAAGCTCGGCTTTGCCGACCTGATGTTCAAGAACATCAAGGTCGAGAACGGCTCGGTGTCGGCGGAAGACATCCTGCGCGAGATCAACCGCGGCGGCTGGTCGACCGGCTATTGCGGGCAATCGCCGGAGCGGCTCAAGGCCCATATGAAGAACCAGGCCAAGTTCGACCTGGTCACGCTGCGGGCGCCGAAGGACGATCCGGAGGTCGGCGGCGACTATTACGGCCTGCCATGGCCGTGCTGGGGCACGCCGGAGTTCAGGCATCCGGGCACGCCGATCCTCTACAACAACAATCTTGCGGTGAAGGACGGCGGCGGCAGCTTCCGCGCGCGGTTCGGCGTCGAGCGCGTCGTAAAACGCAAGGTGATGGAGAACGGGCAGGAGGTGGAGCGGGAGGATCATGACAATCTCCTCGCCGAGGGCTCCTATTCGGTTGGCTCCGACATCAAGGACGGCTATCCCGAATTCACCCTGGGCGTGCTGAAAAAGCTCGGCTGGGACAACGAGCTGACGCCGCAGGAAATGGAGATCATCCGGCGCGTCAATTCGGCCAACCCCGATACGGTGTCCTGGTCGCTCGATCTGTCCGGCGGCATCCAGCGGGTCGCGATCGAGCACGGCTGCTCGCCGTACGGCAACGGCAAGGCGCGCATGATCGCCTGGAACCTGCCCGATCCGATACCAGTCTATCGGGAGCCGATCTACACGCCACGTCCGGATCTGGTTGCCGACTATCCGACCTTGCCCGACGCCAAGCAGTTCCGCATGCCCAATATCGGCTTCTCGGTGCAGAAGGCCGCCGTCGACCGCGGCATCTCAAAGCAGTTCCCGCTGATCCTGAGCTCGGGCCGGCTGGTGGAATATGAAGGCGGCGGCGAGGAGACGCGCTCCAACAAGTGGCTCGCCGAGCTGAAGCAGTTCATGTACGTCGAGATCAACCCGGCCGACGCCGCCGAGCGCGGCATCAAGGACGGCGGCTGGGTGTGGGTGACCGGCGCCGAGAGTAATTCGCGGACCCGTGTCAAGGCGATGATCACCGAGCGCGTCGGCAAGGGCGTCGCCTGGATGCCCTATCATTTCGCCGGCTGGTTCGAGGGCGCCGATCTCCGCAGCAAATATCCGAAGGGCGCCGATCCGATCGTGCTCGGCGAAAGCGTGAACACGCTGACGACCTATGGCTACGACCCTGCGACCGGCATGCAGGAGCCGAAGGCGACGCTTTGCCAGATCCGGGCCGCGTGAGAGGACGAGACGATGGCACGCATGAAATTCCTTTGTGACGCGGACCGCTGCATCGACTGCAACGCCTGCGTCACCGCGTGCAAGAACGAGAACGAGGTGCCCTGGGGCATCAATCGCCGCCGCGTCGTCACCATCAATGACGGCAAGCCCGGCGAGCGTTCGGTGTCGATGGCCTGCATGCACTGCACGGACGCGCCCTGCGCGGCGGTCTGTCCAGTGAACTGCATCTTCCCGACCGAGGACGGCGTCGTCCTGCACAACAAGGATCAGTGCATCGGTTGCGGCTATTGCTTCTACGCCTGCCCGTTCGGCGCGCCGCAATATCCGCAAGTCGGCAATTTCGGCTCGCGCGGCAAGATGGACAAATGCACCTATTGCGCCGGCGGCGGCGGACCGGAGGCGCCGGGCAGCGCCGCGGAATTCGCCAAATACGGCTCGAACCGGTTCGGCGAGGGCAAATTGCCGATGTGCGCGGAGATGTGCTCGACCAAGTCGCTGCTCGCCGGCGATGGCGACATCATCGCGCAGATTTACGGCGAGCGGGTGCGCAAGCGGGGCTATGGTTCCGGCGCCTGGGGCTGGACCACGGCCTATCACAACGACGTCGGGGTCTGAGCGGATAGGCTCATACGGCCTGCGATGAACGCGGGATGAGAACAGGGTAACGGTCATGACGTTTCTCGCACGCTTTCGTCTGGCGACCTTCGTCCTGGCGCTGCTTGTGGTCGCCGTGGCGGCGCCTGTGCTCGCACAAAAGCTCGGTCCCGACGGCGCACCCAACCCGACCGCGAGCGTCACAAGCCAGCGCGAATTACTGCAGCAGGTGCCGCGCATCACCGGCCGCATCGACATTCCCGACACCAAGGCCGGCGTGCTGATCCAGCCGGCGGGACGGACCTGGGACTATTTCCACCAGGTTCTGCTGCGCTGGGGCGGCGCGATTGTGATCCTCGGCACGGTCGCGTTGCTGGCGATTGCCTATCTGATCCTCGGACGGCTGCCGATCTCAGCCGGGCGCTCGGGCCAGAAAGTGGTTCGCTTCAAGGCGTTCGAGCGCTTCGCGCACTGGCTGACGGCAGCGTCCTTCGTGATCCTCGGACTGACCGGGCTGAACATCACCTTCGGCAAGGCCGTGCTGCTGCCGCTCGTCGGGCCGGACACGTTCGCCGCCATCTCGCAGGCCGCCAAATACGTACACAACTTCACGAGCTTCGCGTTCGTGGCAGGCCTCGTCCTGATCTTGGTGATCTTCCTTAGGGACAATCTCCTGGAGAAGGTGGATATCGACTGGCTCAAGCAGGGCGGCGGCTTCATCAAGAACAGACACGCGCCGTCGGGCCGCTTCAATTTCGGCGAGAAAATGGTGTTCTGGTTGTCGATTGCGGCGGGCATTGCCGTGTCAGCCTCGGGATTCCTGCTGCTGTTTCCGTTTTATGGGACCGATATCCTCGGCATGCAGCTCGCGCAGGTGGTACACGCCGTGACGGCCATCCTGTTCATCGCCCTGATCCTCGGCCACATCTATATCGGCACGGTCGGGATGGAGGGCGCGTTCGAAGCGATGGGCACCGGCGAGGTCGACCTCAATTGGGCCAAGGAACATCACGACCAGTGGCTCGCCAAGAAGCTGGCGGGCGAGGGGCGCGCCGAATCCACGGCGACGCCGGCGGAATAGCTGCTCATTTTCGATCGCGATTGCCGCGGCGAGGCGGTTGCGCGTCACGCTCGCGCAGATAGTCGTCGGTGGTGCGGACGGTCGGGCTCGCCACGCCGTAGGATTCAAAGCCCTGTTCGGCGACGAAGTTGACGCGGCAATCGTCGCACATCTTGATGACGTCGAGCTTGCGCGGCGAATCCTTGTACATCCAGTGCTTGCCTTCGAGCTTGGCGACCACGCGCTCGATCGTGCTCTTGACGCCGAACGGCTTGCCGCAGCGGATGCACGAGAACGGCTCTTCCTCCTTGAGGATGCGGGCAGGGGCTCGTGCGGCGCCGAAATCCAGCCGCGGCACTAGCGTGATCACGTGCTCCGGACAGGTCGACTTGCACAGGCCGCACTGGACGCAGGCATCCTCCACGAAACGCAGCACCGGCCGTTCGGGATCGTCGCGCAACGCGCTGGTCGGGCAGGCCGAGACGCAGGACAGGCACAGGGTGCAGCCGGACGCATCGACTTCCACGGCGCCGAACGGTGCGCCCACGGGCAGCGCGATGATATCGACAGGCGCCGGCGCTGAGCGATGCAATTCGCCGAGCGCAAAACGCAGCACGTCGCGTTTCTTTCCCGTGGCCCGGAAACTCGCCGGGCGCGGCGCCGGCGGCAATGACGGCACCGCGCGCAGCGTCTCGAGCAGCGTATCCGGATCGTCGGTCTCGACGGTGGCGATTCGGTCCGTGCCGAAGCCGAGCCCGGCCAGGATCGGATCGGCGATCGTCATCGTCCGCGTCAGGCCCGCGACATCATGGCGCGGTTTCGCCCGCAGCAGGAAGCGCATCGCGGAGGCGCCATAGGCGAAGGCGGCGGCGATGCTCTCCAGTCCGATCTGCGTGACCTCGTTGACCGCGAACGGCAGCACGCTGGCCGGCAGCCCATCGCCGAACCGCGCCAGCGCGTCGATCAGCGGCGTACCATGCGCCTCGTCATGCACCAGCACGATCGCCTGCTCGCCGCCGGCCTCGCGATAGGCGATCAGCAGCGCGCGCAATTTGCGCATCAGTGCGTCTTCCGGCGGCAGCGCGTAGGACGCAGCGCCGGTCGGGCAGGCCGCCGCGCATTGGCCGCAACCCGCGCAGATGTTCGGATCGATCGCGACATGATCACCGGCCGGCGTGATTGCGCCTGCAGGGCAGAGATCGAGGCAGCGGGTGCAGCCGATGCGTCCCGAGCGCGAATGCGCGCACAGCTTGGCGTCGAACGTGACATAGCGCGGCTTCTCGAAAGTGCCGACGAGATCGCGTGCCTTGAGCACGGCCTGCAGCATCGCCGTGGGGGAGGCGGGATCGGCGCGGAGATAGCCGTCGCGCAAATCCGCAGCCGGGAACAACGGCGCGCCGCCAGTCAGGTCCAGGATGATGTCGCAGTTCGATTGCGCATTGTTGCGCGAAGGGCCGAACAACAGCGTGCTGCGCGAGGAGGGCGCAGCTTCCGCGAAATCGTCGACCGTGACCTCGAAGGCGCCGAGATGGCCGCGTGCCGCGGTCACCTTTCCCTTCGCCACCGGGAATTCGTCATTGCGCGGCGGCGCGACGGCGGCGGGCGGTTCGATCAGAACGGTGACGTCGAGATGGTCCTTGAGCAGATTGCCGGCTTCGATCGCGGTCTCATCGCGGCCGCAGATCAGGATGACGCCGCCGCTTTCCAGTTCGACCGATGGCGCTGGCGGTGCGGCCTCCGCCGCCGCCGCAAGCAGCGCCGCCATTTTCGGTCCCGCGCGATCGGCGTCATTGGACCAGCCGGCAGTCTCGCGGATGTTGGCGAATTGTATGGATTGTGTGCGGTCAGTCTCCGCAGCCGCCTCCGAGAACAACGCCGCTTTCTGGGTGCAGGCGATCGTGAGCGGGCCGTCTTCGGCGGCAATGGCTCGGAAGCGATCGAGCTCGGCGCGGCAGAGCTGGGTTGCCGTCGTTGGCTCGTGACGGCAGCCACGGCTGATAGCATCGCCGTCGAGCGGCATCGTCCCCTCGCAGGAGCAGATCAGAAGACGTCTTGCGAAATCGGCCATGCTGTCACAACCTTGTGTGTCTATCCGGTACGCCTGGCGAAACTGGCCGGGAATTTGTGGAAAGTATATAGTCACTCTCCCAAAAACCGGACAGACTTGCATGGAGCATCGGATGAGCGGGCCGCGTGACTTCTGGCTCGCTTGCCGCCAACGTGTGCTCGCGAAGAGAGCGGCCGTCAGTTGGTCACGGACGACGTCCTGAAGGCCCTCCTGGCGCGGCCCGAACTGATGCCGCCCCCGGAAGCCTGCGCGGCGGAGCAGGAGCTGCATCGCGCGCTGCTGCGCGATCCGTGGCGGAACTCCGACGCCACGCGCATTGGTGACGCGATCTGGGATGACGATGGTCTCGATGACGCGACGCGCGCCCAGTTGATCGGCCTGTTTCGGCTGACGTTCCGCGATCCCACCTATATGATCGAAAAGGTCAGGGGCGAGCCGGTCTATCTGCTGCTCGCCATGACCGGCGACGCGGTGTTGCGGCTGAAGCCGCAGAACCTCATCACCGGCTTGCCGATTGCGAACGCGGAGGCAGTCAATTGATATCGACGGCGCTGATGCGCATTTCCGTGGGTGTCGTGGTGGAGCGGCGCAAGGGCCGGAGTGCCTGGGCCGACTTCCTGTGGCGGCCGGTTTCGGTGTTCGCCGGAAGCCCGTCGGCCGCGCCGTGGACGGCGCTCGATAGGCAAGGAGAGGTGACGTTGTTCTATGCCGGCGAGGCGATGATCGAACTGCACCGCACCGAGACCACGAATTATCGTGACAATCTCGGGTCCGGCTCGCCCTCCCTGTGGATCAACCTGCGCCCGACCGGCTCCGAGCCGCCTTACGAACTGCTCGCCGTCACCGCGGATCCGGCCGAGGGCGAGGCGTTCACCGATGCCGGCACCAATCTGGTCGATGCGGTGCCGATGCCCGCAGGTATTGTTGAAATCGTCGAGCGATTTATTGCCGAGCATCATGTCGAGCGCCCCTTCATCAAGCGGCAGCGCGATCGGCAGATGCCTCCGACGTAGGACACGAGAGACGGACCGTGGCTGAAGAGCACAATGTTTTCCTTCGCTGGGCGCGGCTGAAGCAGGCCGCGAAAGAGCGCCGGGATGCGGAAGCGGCTCCGATAGACAGTGAAGCGGCAGCGCCACCTGCGACTGAGGCGGCGAGCGATGAGCCGTTCGACCTCACAAGCCTGCCGTCAATCGAATCGATCACCGCCAATGCGGACATTGCGGCGTTCCTGCGCGCCGGCGTGCCGGCCGAATTGACCCGCGCGGCGTTGCGCCGGGCCTGGACCAGCGATCCCGCCATTCGCGACTTCATCGGCATCGCGGAGAACCAGTGGGACTTCAACGATCCGAACGCAATTCCGGGGTTCGGTCCGCTCGATCCGGCGGAAAACGCCGCCGACCTTCTCGCGCAGGTCTCAAGGCGGTTGCAGCAGATTCCGGATGCGCTCGCGGACACGACGTCGCCGGCCGATCCGACTCGGCCCGAGACGGCCGATTCCGCAGAGCCTGTTCTCGATCTGCTTCCCGCGACAGACGGGCCATCGCTTGTTGATGCCGGTGCACAGTGGAACGAAATGCAGGACATGGGCGCGCAGGGCGAGCAAACGCCTGCCGACGAGGCACAGGATTCTCGCCGAAAACGGCGCCATGGCAGCGCATTGCCCCGATAGCGATCGACAAAGTGGCATGTCTTTCCGGATCGAACGATGACGGATTCAATTTCAAAGAGCTCTGCAGTGCGCATCGTCGATGAGATCGACCGCGCCCGGGCACGGGAATATGCGCTGCTCGCAACGTTGCTGACGCGCGGCCCCGGTGCACCGCTTCTATCCCGTCTTGCCGGCTTGCGCGGCGATGCCAGCCCGATTGGCGTAGCGCACACCGCGCTGGCCGAAGCAGCCCGCCGGACCAATGCGGAGCGCGCGTCGCGCGAGTTCTTTTCCCTGTTTGCTGGTCTGGGGGAGGGGGCGCTGCTGCCCTATGCGTCGCATTATCTCGCCGAGACATTGTATGGGCGGCCGCTCGTCCGAGTGCGGGAAACGCTTGATAGCCTCGGCATCGAAAAGACACCGGAGCGGACGGAGCCGGAGGATCACGCCGGCTTCCTCTGCGAGATCATGGCGGGCCTCGCCGGTGGCGACATCGCAGCCCCCGATGGCGCCGACCGCGACTTCTTCGAGCGGCACCTTTCGCCCTGGATCAAGCGCGCCTTCATCGACCTGGAACAGGCAAAATCGGCTGATTTCTATGCATCGGTTGGCGCGCTCGGCCGCACCTTCATCGACATCGAAGCTGAGGCATTCGCACTTCCCGTATGAACATTGCTTTCTGTCCGCGGCGGGGACTCATCCGCTGCGGAACTGTGGTACAAAATGACGTGAGGAGGAGAAACACGATGCGCGCGTTCGCCTGGGCTTGCCTGTTCGGAGTCGTCATCGCACTTGGAGCGGCAGTGATTCTCGACAATTTCGTGCAGGAAACGGCGTCGGCGGCCTTTGCCGAGCCGAGCGCTAGAGTCTAGTGACGATGACCTGCAACGGGCGCGGGTCTCGAACTCCAAACCGAAAGCGCAGACTCATTTGAGTGGAGAGGGAGATGCCTCATGATCCGCTCAGTGATTCCTGCAATCTTTATTGCCGCCGTGATTGTTATTGGAGCCCTGTCGTGGCGGCCGCAGTCGGATTCGATTGAGCTGACCGCCGCGGCCATGCCGCCGCTGGTGCAACTACATGCGATGGCCGGCATCGAGAAATAGCCCGTTCAGGACATCGGCGATCAATCGCTCATCTATCCGACACTGAGGAAATAGGCTGACGCAATCGGCCGTCGCTTGGGTTCCGGGAACCCTAGAGTTGCGGTGACGTCCGTGAATATAAGAGCTTGGACTCAAGGCCGAATGGCTAACCGCAGCGCATGTGCTTGCAGGCGCTGCTCGGGCTAGTCTTCAACTGGTTGAGCGCGAAAGTCGACGCCGACAGACAAGTCAGCATCGTCAAGACCCAGACCATCGGCCGCCGTTGCCGGTGGCGCTCTCTCCGGATTGCGGAACGCGGACAATCAAAACACTGCGACCCGCATAAAGGAGAGCACATGGGGACCGACCATCATCATGATGTCGATCATCCTCGCGCCGTTCGTCTGACATGAGTGGCAAGTTGTGCCCGTTCCTAATTAGGTTGGACTGTACGGCCGGCTGCCGTTCCCTGAATTGACTCATCACAAACCCGGCTCTTGAGGCGTCGCGAGCATCGGTAAGCCCGGCATCGACGGTCAATCCGCTTGGGACAAGACCGAGCAGGCGATCTTCACCTCGCTCTTCATCGGAGCTTTAATGGCTGTTGCTGCGGTCGCCGCAATTCGGGGATCAAGAAATGATCGACAACCGCCGTGACCGCGTCATCCGGCCCGAGACGAACCTTGAGCACGTTCAGTATGTTCCAAACGGCTTCGTGTACCTATGGGAGAAAGCCAGTTGGAAGGCCATTCCTGAGGCTTACGGAGAGGGCTGGCTGGAGTTCATTGGGACAGGGAGGGAGAGATCGTGCTCCCTACATGCCTCGTATGTCCAGCCAAACTAGACCCACAACGATGGTTACGATCAGCCACGGGTGGCAATTCGCGAAGTCGACTATCTCCCTACCAACCCCGACTATCCCCACCAAAAGGCAGAAGAGGTAGACCAGCCAAGGCCAGTCCTTTGCTTAGTCTCGGCCTTCGACTCGTGCACCCTTAGCACTGTCCATTTGGCAATACTGTTGTTCATTCTCGGCGCCCCAGACATTCTTTATCACCTCTTGAGAATACATTTTTGGCAGCTGTGAACCCGTTCCCGGCGCGCCGCAAGCTCGTGGTGCTTGCCCGTCGTCGCACCAAACGTTACCTATGAACCAGCAATGGAGAGGTTGCCCGTATGACGGTCAATGCTGACGATACGCTGCAATTGGCAGGTCTGTTCGATCTGCGAGCAGCGTGGCGATTGGTATCGATTGAAGGGCGCCGCAAGTAGGTTTGTCAAAAACGCGGCTTGCGAAGGCCGTTGGAGCTGTCGCTGCGTCAGCTTGTATGTTTGTTTTCTCCGCGATGTTGCTGATGTTGCTGCGGCGATCGAGGCGGTGCCGCAAGCGCTTAGCAGGCGTGGCTACGGCGTCTATGCGCTGGCCGGAACGGAAAGCATCATGAGAAGGTTGCTTCCCGCAGACTTCGGACTGTTGTTGCAGGCCGGCGACGATCACGGGCACGTGCTGATTGGCGCGACGCGGGTCATGGTAGTCGGTCGAGGTGGTCTTGAGCGGCTTGTCCGTGTCGAACCACGACCATCCCCAGCCGTCGCCCCGCAACGTGTTGTCGGGGGGCGTTCCCTTGCTGTCTCTCACCATGGCGAACCAGTGCGTGGCTTGCCGTGCCGGTGGTCATCTCGTTTGTCGAGGGCGCGAAGACCTCTTTCACCAGAACGGCGCCATCCGGGAAGTGCCTCGTCTTCCGGTAGGCGTCAATCGCCCCGGGGATGCGTAGACGGCGTGGATTTCTTTCGAGCCCTAGCCGCTGTCGGCGGCAAAGCCGCTTGTCTGGACGAACGGCGACGGATTGTGGATTCGCGGCGGACTTACCTTTTCGCCGCGGCGGCGCACACCGTCGGGACTATTTTCACGACGCGAGCTAGCGCGCGGCAGATACACTCCAGCCGTATGGAGAAAGCCATGAAACTTGTTAGGATGAGCAAGGAGAAGGTCGGTCTCCCGGGTGCTTCTTCCCGGTGGCCTGCACGTGATCGACATCGCAAACAGCCTGGAGGTGTTTGCGCCTCATGATCCGCTGTCAATGGCCTTCTGAATGGCGCGTTAAAAGACGGTTGCAAAACTGGTCGCTGATTGTCAAGCATTGGGCTTACTTGCGGTCGCGTCTCACGAGACTGGCGAACATCGGTACAGCCAATCCAGGTCATTCATGCAACAAATCGGACGAGATCAAATTGCGAGTCGCCAGCGGCGGCTACGACTTTGTGATCCTCGATCTGTTGATCTGTCGGAACGAAGGCCTTTCGTTGCTTTCCGATACCCGACGTCAGTTCGACCTGCCTATCATCGTTACGGCGCCTTCGCACATTGGCGAAGGCGGTCGCGCTGCAACGTGATTATTTCGTCGGTGTTTGGCCGGTATGCCGATCGCCGCCATCGCTTGCGCAGCACAAGCTCGCGCGATTCTGGCTCGACATCCTTATCGTCGACGGGACGTGCCCGCGAGGAAAAGGCTGCTTTCGCGGCAGCTACTTTTGCAAAAATGGAAGAGCTGCTAGATACCCTGCACGGCGACCACGTCAACGAGGTGCGTGGCGAAGCCTTTGGCTACAGCGGGGTTACTCAGAACGAGCGCCGCCAACTTTGGCGCGGCGAGCGGCGCAACATAACGCTTGGTCGGACGAGAAAATAGGCGGCGTTGCGAGGCGTATTATTCCCGCTTGAGGGAAGGCGAGCGAGCAATCGACAGGCTGACGGGATGGTGGGACAGGCATGACGGAAATGCGTACTGAGCGGCTCACACTCACCGGAGTCGTTCCCGAGGATGCGGCTTTCATCCTCGAGTTGCTGAACGATCCAGGTTGGCTCGCGAACATCAGTGACCGGTCAGTCCGCAACTTGCAACATGCGCGCCTACATCGAGGAGCGCCTTTCGAAATCACTCTGGCTCGTAGCTCGGGACAGATCGAGCGATCCGGGCGGAATCTATGGCTTGGTCGATCGCGAGGGCCTGCCGCATCCTGATATCGGCTACGCAAATCTTTCGCGCTGTGCGGGTCTAGGCTATGCGACCGAGGGGGCGGCCTTGTTGCTTCACCACGCGATGGATGTCTTGGGCCACAAAGTCATCCTGGCGATCACGAAACCCCACAACGTCGCGTCGCGGCGAGTGCTGGAGAAGATCGGCCTCCGATTCCTTCACCGTCCAGTTGGCCGGGCGCGACAGAGATTGGGCGCTTTACGCGACGCAGATCGAAGAGGCAGCGGACGCGGCCCTCGCAGACCATGCCGGTTGGCCGCGAGGCGAACATCTTACATAGGCAACTTGCTCGCTGCTATTGCTGACAGTTGCGATCCGCACGTCCTTTGCGGTGTCACCCGCGCTCGCTTGCGGGATCATGCTGTTGTTGTGGTTGCTTGGCATGGCCCTCCGCAGGCGCTATTCAGCTCGGCCGAACCGAAAACACAGGGTAATGCAACCTCGGATGATCTGTTCGCCGGCGTCTGTTCATACGCAGCAATCCGGCGATCCTCGGCACCATCTCGCTGGGTCTCTTCGCGGTATTGTTCGGCGGCGTGACAGCCGCGTTGTTCGGCGCGATTCCGGCCTCAGCGCCTGGAGGCGTCGCGACAGTCGTGATTGCGCCGCTAAGGATGAAGTTGTTCCTGACGCCGTGGGAGTGGCTGAATATGCTCACGTACTGCGGATCCGTACAGTCTTGGGAATGCGATCACATAGGACATCTTAACATAACGGGCTACATGGCTACGTTCAACGAAGCGACATGGGTTCTGTTCGCATCCATCGGTTTGACCAGAGACTACATGGCTCGCGAATTACGTGGAATGTCAGCGGTTAAGCGCGAGATCGACAACTCATCAGAACTGCTGCCTGGAGATACCTGCCACATCGAATCGGAGATAACCGACATCGGAACGACATCGCGCAAAGGTAGGCACGTGCTCCGAAACGATGCGTCGAAACAAATCAGCGCGAGCTGTAGATTTACGGCCGTCCATATCGACAGAGTACATCGCGCACCCGTGCCACTACCAGCCGAAATTCGGGATCGCGTGGTTAGCCGCCATTCCGAGACAGACGTCGGAGCACAGACATGTCATTCGGGATAGTGGCTGCAGACGAAACGGCTCGAAAATGAAGTTGCTGCTGGGCAGCGAAAGACCGAGACAGTCGCGCTTTCGTTTCTTGAAATGGCACGGGCATGCCCGCCAGGGCCAGCTTGTTGCAAATTCGCCAATACGCCTGTGACTTACCCCGCACTTCCTGATCGAAGATATGCGGCAAGCTCCCTCACGCGCACGGGGAGCGATCGCGCCCGCGGCAGACACACCGACGCCCGTCGGCATGCCCAGGCCTCCGCGAGTGCAACTATGCCAAGGCTCAGTGCCTTGCGACAATTCCTCGCCACCCTCGAGTCGACAATAGTAATCCCGGCGCCGGCGCTGACCGCGCAACAGGCGAAGCGCTGGGTCGAAACGCTCATGCGCACCATTAGACGCTTCCCATATCTGATCGCTTCCTCTTCGAGTGGAACCGGTCGTCCCCAACCGTCAGAATGCCTCACATATTCGAAGTCAAGAGTGTCCCGAAACCGCCAGCTTGGGCGACGCGTGAGAGCGTGCCGAGGCGGCGTTACGATGACCCTCTCTTCTGCCGCGAAGGGATGGGCGCGAATTGCGTCGACATTAGTTGTAGGGAGTACAGCAATTCCGAGATCCACTTCCCTATCCGACAACAATCTCACCACTTCGGAATCCGAAGCATCGATAACATCGACATTGATTTCCGGGTGCTTCCGTAGATACGTCGACAGGCGAGTGGTCAATAGGTCATCGCCGGTCCCGTCAGAAGCGATTCGAATCGTATGACTCGGTGGTCTGCTCATTAGCGCGCGCTTCATCAGTTCAAGACTGAGCCCTTAGTACGAGCTTCATTACATACCATCGCCCGCTCAGGGCGCGCCAAACGCACACCAAGACCCTGTCTAACGGGCAGTGATCATTCCCGTATCGCGGAAACTTGCTTAGGACACGAGTTGTCGAGACAGGGATAATGTACTATATTATCCCTGTAGAAGCAATAGAAAGGCAAAGGTGAATGTGGAGAGGCGACTGTGGAAGGTTATCATCATCGCGGTCATGCCGCTCGTGGTCGGGCTGCTGTTGCTGCCGAAGACCAAGGGCCGGGATATCACGAAGCGACGATCATTCCGGAATCGCGCTCGGCTTGGATTCAAGCCGAGATCTCTAGCAATCAAGACGCGAGACACTGCTGACGGAGAAAATCAATGTCCATCAAACCACTCAATCCAACCGATCTTCCCAAGCCGATTGCTCCCTATTCAATGGCCACCAGGGCGGGTGACACAGTATACGTGTCCGGCGTCCTCGCGCTCGATAGCGATGGCAAGACGGTCGGCGGCGGCGACGCGCGCGCGCAGACAAGGCACGTGATCGAAACCATCAAGAAGATCCTCGGCGCCGGTGAAGCGACCCTGCGGGATGTCGCGTTCAACACTGTGATCATCAAGGATATGGCGGACTATGCGGCCGTCAACGAGATCTATCGCGAGTATTTCGGGGCGCACCCGCCGGCGAGATACTTGATCGCTGCCAAGCTCGTGCGTGAAGATCTCTTGGTTGAGATCGCTTCGATTGCGCACGTTTCCGCAATCTAGCCTGCTGCAAGCGAGAGGCGAGCGTGAATTCCGTCGAAGCACTCGATGTTCGCATGGAAGAAATCGGCTCCTCTTGCACGCGGTGCGGAAAGTGCTTTCAAGCCTGCCCGACGACGGAGCCGGCCGGTATCAAGGACGCGGTACCGACCAAGGTCTTGTCCGGCATCGTGGACATCCTTCGCGGCAATGCAGGCCGTGTCGAAGCGGAGGCCTGGGCGCGTCCGGTGGTTTGAGCAGCGACTTTTGCGTCGAGGCCTGTGACCACGGAGTGAACCCCGCATGATGGTGCGTCTCAGCCCATCGTATTGCCTCATGTGAGGATGTTACTTTCGCTTGACGGACGTAGCGCTGACTGTCGGCCGGTCTGAGGTTGCGTCATTGCTTGCAGGATCGGAGGGACTGGGGACGTCGCGGAGTGCCCATCACACGCAGCGCCGGCCCCGGTCCCGGGATCACCAATGGTGGCCGGTGCCGTACGCCCGGCCATGCGCGGGATGATCACCTCGGTTGCGTTGCGTCTGAGTGATCGCAACAAGCGCTGCACGATGGTGTGCTGCGGCGGCCCAAACTTTTCGGGGGCGTGTTCGGCGAGACGACCGAGGATGGCCCGCGCGGTCAGACGAGGTTCGGCCGCGAGCCAGCGCTCGATGTCGGCGAGGTGCGGATCGAACATCGATGGCATTCTCATGCGCTTTTTGTATGGCTTGCGCATGCGCCGATGGATGATGCGCTGCTCCCCCAGATGCACCTCATTGCCGAGCCCCTTCGCGAACGCTGCCGCGTTCGTTGCCGTGCCGGTGGGCTGGCCGCTGCCGCGAGCTTACCCGCGCGGGCGCCGACGCGCGCGCCAAGCTCCGCCTGGGCGTCCCTCATCTCAGCCAGCAGAGCCACGGGATCGAGCGTGCGATAAAGCTCTCGAAGGCGCCGTTTGACGCCTTTGCTCAACTTCGGATGCGCCAGTCCGCGCGCATAGGGCGTGGCCGGGCCATGATAGCGCTTGATCACCTTCGCGCCCTCGCGTCGCTTGTCCTTCAGCTTGAAGGACGGCTGGAAGAAGTTGGTGTGCAGCCGCGATGCCGCATACAAGCGTTCCAGCACGCGCGTCGTCTCGACGCCATCGAAGCGACCGTATCCCACAAGTCGCCGGACGACCGCGCCATTCTTCTGCTCGACGAAAGCCTGATCATTCTTCTTGTAGGCGCGCGAGCGTGTCACCTCGATCTTTTGCGTGCGACACCAGGGCACGACGACATCGTTCGTAAACGCGCTGTCGTTGTCGAAGTCGGCGCCGCGAATGAGCCAGGGAAACAGGTTCTGTGCGCGCTCCATGGCCCGCACGACGAGGCCGCTCTCGCGCGTCACCAGCGGCATGCATTCGGTCCAACCAGTCGCGACGTCGACCATCGTCAATGTCTGAATGAACGAGCCAGCTACAGATGTGCCGCCATGAGCCACCATGTCGACCTCGCAGAACCCCGGCGGCGGATCGTGCCAGTCGTTGAACGTCCGGATCGGAACTTCACGCCGTACCGCCGAATAAAAGCCGACCCGCCGACGCTTACCGCCGGCCGCGGCAATTTTGGTCTCGACCAGCAGGCGATCAATCGTGGCTGCGCTGACGCCGAGCACCAGCGCTCGATCGGCCTGGTCGAGCTTGAGCCGGCCATGCCGCTCCAACGAAGGGAGCAACGTCGGAATCATTACCTTGAGCCGCTTGCCGCAGATCCGATCCGAGGCCTCCCACAGCGCCACCAGCGCATCCCTGATAGGGGCGCCATCGGTCGGCCTTCGCTGCCGCCGGGCCTCCGGCGAAATTGCGACATGGCCGGCAAGCGCCCGAACCGCGTGCTTGCGATGCCAGCCGGTCACCGCGCAAAGCTCGTCGAGTATGCGCCCCTTATCTGCCCGCCTTGCTGATCGATAGCGCTCTACCACCGCCGCCGTGAGCTCGCGCCGCGCACCCATGCTGATCCGTCCTGCCATCGGCGACACCGAGCCGATTCGGTATCGCCGCCCCAATCCTGACGGTCAGTTCTCCGGTAACATTCTTGATGAGGCAATGCGCCCAT
This sequence comes from Bradyrhizobium sp. LeoA1Lang, assembly GCF_055413685.1. Taxonomy (NCBI): domain Bacteria; kingdom Pseudomonadati; phylum Pseudomonadota; class Alphaproteobacteria; order Hyphomicrobiales; family Nitrobacteraceae; genus Bradyrhizobium; species Bradyrhizobium sp. LeoA1Lang. Next base: position 26,679 of record NZ_JBVAPG010000048.1, read on the forward strand.
CTCGCGATGACGCGGCGGCGTGATGGTGAAGTCGTCAAGAGCAACGCAATGCGGTCGTTTCGAGCCATAGCGAAGGCCGTGCGCATCATCTCGAGGCGGCAGCCTGAAACCGATGCAATCGAACGAACTTCGGCCTCCTCCAGGTCAGGAGAGGTTGGGAATTCGTCCAGATATCGCGATCTATACTGGCTGCAACGTCCGCAAGACGCCTCACATCCTGATACTCTGCCTCGACGTGATCCGGCGATGGGCATGAGCTACAAAGTCGTCGTCGGCCCCTCGGCCTGCTGCGGGGTCTCCAAATTCTTCCGGTGACGCGCACACCTCCGGTCGTGCTGGGCTCAGCACACTGAAGCAGATCGAAGCAATTGGCGCCCGTGGAAAGGTGTCCTGGTGTCCGAGCTGCCAAACAGACTTCGACAACGTCATCATTCCCAACCACAGGCGAATGGCCGGTGACCACGCCTTCGCATTGACACCTTTCGTCCAGTTCCTTGAGCGACACATCGATACGCTGAAGGAATTATTCGTTTTTCCGTTCACGAACGCGTCGCGCTCAATGAGCGGCCCGGCTAACCAGGGCGACGCCAATCTCGTCTTCCAGTTCCCGAATACCCCGACTGATCGTCGATTCCCAAAGACCCAGCTCGATCGCCGCTTGTCGAAAGCTCCGCTTCTCTGCAGCGGACTTAACATAGCGTAAATTCCCAAGCACAACCTTCAATGCGAGGATCGCACTTTTCTCGACCAGCATGAGTCTAAATGAGGCCGAGATAGTCGCGCGAGCGCATCTCGATGAGGCGTGACACAGCCCGCCTTGACTCCAGCGATTCAGGGAAAGTGTCAGACTGATCGGGTGGCAAACCTATTGCCCCGCCGAAAACCGCAACCATACCAAGATAAATGCTGTGTGGGTCGCCATCGGCAGAAACGATGAGTTTCACGTGCCGTACGTAGAGAACATCGATAAGTGAACAGAGGCGCTTAACGTGATTCCGATGACTGAATCTCGCGGGCAGACCCTCAATAATGAGAGTATGAAACCTCTGTGCTATGGTGATGTAATCTACGACTGCCATTGGGGCGAGGCACAAATCGCGGAAACTGAAGCGAGCGACGCCACGCGCTTGAAGCGGTACGCGGATCGTTCGACCTACTACGGGCAATGTTAACGGCTCGGGTGGGACATTATCGGTGAGACGAGCGAAGAGGCGATCAAGTGCGGCCTTAGCGTTTGCATCCGCTGGCGTATACCAGACGCCTTCCCCTTTCCGTTTTTTTAGACGAAAGTCGGTACGGGCGTTGAGGTTCACTACGTCAACGTGCGCTTTCAAAAGTGCAATGAAGGGCAAGAATAATTCACGATAGATACCACCCTCATAAAGGCAATCCGGATCGACATTAGAGGTTGCAACAAGCACGACGCCTTGAGAGAACAATTCGGTTAGGACGCGCCCGATCATCATGGCATCGGCGATGTCTGTAACGACAAGCTCATCGAAGCAAAGAAGTCTCGCTTCTTTCACGAGTGCTCGAACCGTACGTGAAAGCGGATCACCATCGCTCATACGGCGGCTTTCCATCTTCTCGCGAGCTTTCCGGAGGCGGTCGTGCACATCCGCCATGAACTCGTGAAAATGTATCCGGCGCTTGGCTTCCAACGGGACACTCTCGAAAAAAAGGTCCATGAGCATCGTCTTGCCCCGGCCGACTCCGCCGAAAATATACATTCCGCGCCGCTTTTCGGCGGAGATGTCCCCCCGACCGAGAAGTTGGTTCAAGCCAAAGCAGGTCTGCTTGATGTCCCTGAGTTGGTGCGCCAACGCATCGAGCGCGACCACCACAGTCTCTTGCGCCGGATCGCGCTCAATTGTTCCACTCGCAACGAGAGCGTCATAGCGCTCGGTGATGGTGGCGGGGCCCGATGGAACGGAGGGGCTTACGTTCTGGTGCATCGTCATCTGTCTCAGAAGAAGAATGGACGAACGACGAGTTCAAGGCCAAGAATGGCAAGGAAGATCAGGAACCAGCGCCGAAAAGTTGTGGCGCTTATGCGCTCACGGATCGCTGTTCCGACCCACATGCCCAGCGACGATGGAATGACGGCAAGTGCGGACAAGGTAATATTCCCAAGATGGAAAGCTCCGCCACGAGCCAGGCCCGCCGCAAGCGCAATCGTCGAGACCGTGAATGACAGCCCGATCGCCTGGATAAGATTATCTTTGGAAAGGCCGAGGGCCTGAAGATAGGGAACGGCGGGGATCACAAGAACCCCGGTTCCTCCGGTGATTACCCCGTTCGTCAACCCAATAACAGGCGATAGTAAACGCTCAAGGCGCGCGGGAACCGACACCGGCTTCGCCCAGAGGCTATGCACTGCATAGAGAGCCAGGGCGGAGCCCAATCCAACACTTGTCCATTCAGCATTGGCGCGCGTCAGAAGCCATGAGCCGGCGATTGTGCCAGGCACGATGCCGAGCATCATCAGCCAAAGCCTTTTCATCACGGCAAGGAAAGCCGGCCCCGTAGACAGTTGCCAAAAACTGGTGAAAAAGGATGGAATAACCAGCAGCGAAGCTGCGCTGACGGGCGACATGACCGCACCGAGAATACCCACAGCGACGGTCGCCAACCCCATCCCCGTCACGCCCTTGACGATCCCGGCGAGGAGGAACGTCAACGCGATAATTAGGACGTGCGGCGATAGGTAATCGTTCATTTTGGCTCACCCGGCTTGGAAAGTGTTGCATTCGATGATTTCGCGTGAACCGATGGCACCCGTGCGCTCATGGTGTGACGGGCCGGCGAGCGAACCCGGCCCGCTTCGAGAGGCCGTCGACGGCATCCCTCAACGCATCGCGCAGGGCCTTGAATGCGCTCCGATCGTGCTTCGGCGCCGTGATGACGATATAATCCCGATCGGATCATGGCGAACCGCTGCGTCCGGCAGGCTCCGTCATGCTACGCGGATGAGTTTCTTGTTCAGGAACTCGCCAATACCGAGTTCGGAGAGCTCGCGCCCGTAGCCCGAGTTCTTGATGCCGCCGAAGGGAAGATCCGGTGCAGTCCAGGTCGGCGCGTTGATGAACACCATGCCGGATTGGATCTCGCGTGCGATCCGCTTTCCGCGCTCGATGTCGGTGGTCATGATCGTGCCGCCGAGACCGAATGGGGAGTCGTTGGCGAGGGCAATGGCGGCCGCGTCGTCGGGCACGCGGAACATCAACGCCACGGGCGCAAAGAATTCTTCGTAGAAAGCCGGATTGTCGGACGTGATGTCGGTGATGATTGTCGGTTCGAGATAATAGCCGGGGCGCTCGACCCGCTTGCCGCCCAGGAGGACCTTCGCTCCGACTTTGATCGCGGTCTCGATCTGCTGAAGAACCAGCGCGAGCGCATTCTCCGTGCAGAGTGGTCCGAGCGTCGTAGCCTCGTCCATCGGATCACCCGGCACGAGCTTTTCAAGCTCGGCCTTGAAGCGGCTCATGAAGGCGTCGGCGATAGCCTCGTGCAGGATAAACCGCTTGGCCGCCACGCAGCATTCGCCGGTGTTGTTCATCTTGGCCCAAACCCCCAATCTGACAGCGTCGTCCAGATTGGCATCTTCGACCACGATGAAGGCGTCGCTGCCGCCCAGCTCCATTGTGCTCTTCTTCATCGCGTGGCCTGCCTCCGACGCGACCGCGGCGCCCGCCCTCATGCTGCCGGTCAACGCAACTCCGATGATGCGCGGATCGGCAATGATCCGGGCAGCCTGCTCGTTGCTGACGAACAAATTGCTGTAGGCTCCGGCAGGCGCGCCGGCATCGATGAACAACTCTGCGAAGGCGAGCGCGCACTGCGGCACGTTCGGCGCATGCTTTACGATGAGCGTATTGCCAGCCATTAGGTTGGGACCGGCAACCCGGGCGAGCTGGTAATAGGGAAAATTCCAGGGCTCGATGCAGAACAGCACCCCCATGGGCGCGCTCTCCACCCATGCCTCCCCATCCGCGTTCTTTAGGGGCTGGGCTGCGAGGAACTGTGCGGCGTTATCGGCATAATAGTCGAGAATGTCGGCACTCAGATCCACCTCGGCACGAGCCTCAGCGATGAGCTTGCCCATTTCAAGTGTAACCAGTTCCGCAAGCTTCCCGCGCCGTTCGCGAAGGATGGCCGCCGCCTTCTTCGCGATCGCCTTCCGATGCTCGATCGGCCGCCTAGACCAGTCCAGTGAGTATAAGGAATGAGCTCGGCCTATCGTCTCTTCCACATGAGCATCATCATGCTCGGCGAATGTCTTTAGGGTTCGTTCGTTGAACGGGTTGATTGTTGCATAGCCCATGAGGGCCTCCTTCCGCGCTATGCGCGCTGCTTCAGTGAGTTTGCGCGTTCGACTGCCTGATGCGCCGCGAATGCTGCGCTCAAAGCGTGCCGGTCAGGAATTCCGCCTCGCCAAAGCCGAAGCTCCAGTCCGACTTCGTGTTTGTCGTCAGCGAGATCATGACGTCCGTCCGCGCGAGGCCGCACTGGCGCTCGAGCTCGTCCGCGAGTGCCTTGTACAAGGCCTGCTTCAACTCGTCGCTCCTGCCGACGCTGACGATGGAAATCAGCACCAGGTCTTTGCTGCGTTCGATGCCAAGGCCGGTGTCCTGAACGATGAGCTCATGCGCAGGATGCTGGTGCACCACCTCGTAGCGGTCGCGCACAGGCACGTTCGGCGCCTTCACGACCGCCTCATGTGCCGCATCGAGGAGCTTGGTGATCTCGGGCATCGCTGCGACCCTCAACCACATCAAATCGAAGTAGGGGCATGTCTTTCTCCGTTGAGCCGTAGCCTCATATGCTCCGGCCTCGGTCCAGTGCGGTAAGAGCTGCGCATGGATCACCTCGACTGCTGAGGAGGGGGCATTGAAAGCTTGATCTCGGACGATCTACGGTGAATAAATTTGGTATCAAGGAATGAAAGTGCGGCTCCGTTGTGCAGAAAGTGTAGTCGACGGATTGGGAGCGGGTGAAGATATTCCCGGAGGTCGCGCGCGGACGGTAGATCCTCAAAGCGTCAGAAAATCTGCGACTGAATCACGCGACGGTTGGCGGCAGTTGACCGCGCTGGAAAAGAGCCTGAATGCCAAGCTGCTCGAACGGCACACATCCGGCTGCACGCTGACCGCCGCAGGCTGGGTCCAGGCGGCAGAGTGCGCGGAAGACAGGTCTGCCTGATGTCCCTGAGTCGGTGTGCCAACGCATCGCACATGGCCACCACTCTCTCGCGCTCAATTGTTCCACTTGCAGAGAGAGCGTCATAAGCGCTCGGTGATGGTGGCGGGGCCCGATGGAACGGAGGGGCTTACGTTCCGGTGCATCGTCATCTGTCTCAGGAGAAGGATGGGCGAACGACGAGTTCGAGACCAAGAATGGCAAGGAAGATCAGGAACCAGCGCCGAAAAGTTGTGGCGCTTATGCGCTCACGGATCGCTGTTCCGACCCGCATGCCCAGCAACGATGGAATGACGGCAAGCGCGGACAAAGTAATATTTCCAAGATGAAAAGCTCCGCCACGAGCCAGGCCCGCTGCAAGCGCAATTGTCGAGACCGTGAACGACAGCCCGAGCGCCTGGATAAGATTATCTTTGGAAAGGCCGAGGGCCTGGACATAGGGAACGCCGGGGATCACAAAAAACCCAGTTCCTCCGGTGATTACCCCGGTCGTCAACCCAATAACAGGCGATAGTAAACGCTCAAGGCGCGCGGGAACCGACAACGGCTTCGCCCAGAGGCTATGCACTGCATAGAGAACTAAGGCGGAGCCCATTCCAACACTTGTCCATCCGGTATTGGTGCTTGTCAGAAGCCATGAGCCGGCGAGTGTGCCAACCACGATGCCGAGCATCATCAGCCAAAGCCTTTTCATCACGCCGAGGAAATCCGGTCCCGTAACCAGTTGCCAAACATTGGTGACAAAGGATGGAATAACCAGCAGTGAAGCTGCGCTGACGGGCGACATGACCGCCCCGAGAATGCCCATAGCGACGGTTGGCAGCCCCATCCCCGTCACCCCCTTGACGATCCCGGCGAGGAAGAATGTCAACGCGATAATCAGGACGTACGGCGAAAAGTAATCGTTCATTTTGGCTCACCCGGCCTGGAAAGTGTTGCATTCGAAGATTTCGTATAAACCGATGGCAGCCGCGCACTGATGGTGTGACGGGCCGGCGAGCGAACCAGCTCCCATCAAGATGCGATCTCCTCAATCCCTTGTGCTACCATCGAAAATCGGAGAATATGACGTCGCATCTAGTAGAGTAAGCGAGCCAGCCAAACGTCACAATTGGTAGTTTCCGATGGGAAAGTTCGGCAGAAACGAAGGAAGGGCATTGCGCTTCGATTTGACGGATATGCGGTTGTTCCTGACCGTGGTGGAGCAAGGCAGCCTCACCAGGGGCGCCGAGGTCATGAATCTAGCTCTCGCATCCGTGAGCGAGCGCATTTCCGGAATGGAAACTTCGCTTGGCGCGCAACTTCTGGAGCGAAACAGGCGGGGGGTCACTACGACTGCGGCCGGTGATGCCATGATCCGCCATGCCCGTTTGATCCTGGACCAGGTGGAGCAGATGCGTGGAGAACTGCGTACCTACGGCACTGGCCTGAAAGGGCGCATCAGGCTCTTGTCCAACACGGCCGGGTTGGCTGCTCTTCTACCGCATCAACTCGGCCGATTCTTGGTAGCCTATCCGGATCTTTCTATCGACCTCCATGAACGGCCAAGCACTGAGATTGCACTGGCCATCGCAGAAGGTCGCGCTGATTTGGGAGTTGTGGCCGACGTCGCCGATTTGGCAGCATTGCAAACTCGCCTTATCACGCAAGATCAACTCGTCGTTGTGGCGAGCGAAACGCATCGCATCAGCGATCAACGATCGATAGCTTTTGTGGAAATCGTGGGTGAGCCGTTCGTCGGCTTGTCCGATGCTGCGCTGGAAGCTCATTTGGGAGAACGTGCAGCCCGCCTGGGTCGCCAGATTTACTACCGCATTCAACTCAGACGGATTGAGAGCGTCGCGATGTTGGTTAGGTCCGCTGTTGGGATCGCCATTTTATCGGAGGCTTCCGCTAAAGACTTGGCACACCTCGGCTTGGCTATTGTGCCGCTGCAAGACCGCTGGGCGCTTAGGCGGCTTTATCTTTGCGCGCGTGATTTCTCTGCGCTCACGCCGCACGCCGGCTTGCTCGCGCAACAACTTATGGAGCCGAAGGTCGCAATCCCTTAGGCGCTATGGCTGGCACATCGCGGTGCGTGGATTGGCATCGAGCGGGTATAGGCGTAGCAGCACGGTTTTAGGTATCCGGTGCTTTCAGCCTAATCCCTCCTGTTGAGGGAGAGGCTCAACCGCATCGCCATCCGATTCCAGCCGTTCCGTAAGGCGGTGCGTACCGCTCAGCCTCGATCAATATGGCCGCACAGTCGCGACCTGTTCGGTCGATGGCGCGGACCTCGGCGAATGGCTTGTGCGCAAGCGCCTAGCGCTGGACTGGCCTCAATACTCAAAAGGTAGATATGGCAGCGCCTAGCGCGACGCTGAGTGCGTCGGCCGGGGAATCTGGAAGGGTAGCTATGTCGAGCCCTGGCTCTATCGCGCCTGCATCCGTGCGAATGGAAAGCCATCCGCCTGCTCGGATGATGCGAATGCGCAAAAAGCCTCTGCGCATGCAGCCTTGATTCAGAGATCCGTGCGGACTGGCGCTCCAGATCAGTTCGGGCGTCTCCCCTTCGGGGCTGTCGTCTTCGCTGAAATTCGGCCCTGGGGGCCGGGCTTTCACCCTGCCGGGCTTCCATCCCTGACGCGGAGCAAGCACCTCTGCCAGCAATCTACGTCGGCGCCGCGATCGTACTCCGGCATTAACATCCTGCTGCTTTGGGGCGCCACTCTCGAGAACGGTTTTGCAGGACAAAACTGGCTCACGTTCCGTCAGGCGCTCTTGCTTGCGCGATGGCGGCAAGACCGGCGCCGACATCGACGCGGCCAAGGCGGTCGGCAAGCTGCTTGCCGAGCGCGCCGTGCAGAAGGGCGTCAAGGAAGTCGTGTTCGACCGCGGCAGCTACCTCTATCACGGGCGCGTCAAGGCGCTTGCGGATGCCGCACGCGAGAGGGGCTGAGCTTCTAACGAGATCGAAAACTTACGACAGGGGTATCGACCCCGTAGAAATTGGAAAACACCATAGCAGGTGAACGCGAACGCGGCGGACGCGAACTGAGCAGGAAGCGCGAGGAGCGCGACAGCGAGTTCGTCGACAAGCTCGTCCACATCAATCGCGTGGCGAAGGTCGTCAAGGACGGCAAGTGCTTCGGCTTTGCGGCGCTGGTCGTGATCGGCGACCAAAAGGGCGCGCAGGCTTCGGTCACGGCAAGGCGCGCGTTGCGCGAAGGCCGTACGTTGCATCACGACATTTTCGGCCGTCATGGCGCCGGCCGTGTCTACCTGCGTGCCGCTCCGGCCGGTACCGGCATCATCGCCGCGGCCCGATGCGCGCGGTGTTCTAGAGGCTGGGCGTCCAGGACGTGGTCGCCAAGTCGAAGGCCGCAAAGACGATCAAGATCGAGCAGACCGGCGGCGCAATCCGCCGCCATCACTCGCAGGGCTCGACCCTGATCGGCCTCAAGCTCAACAAGATCGGCCGCACTGCCGAACTGCCCGACAGCCCGGAAGTTCGCGGCATGATCGCCAAGGTTCAACACATCGTCCGCATCGTCGGCGACAAGTAATCTTTCTTAAGGAGAAGCGCGATGAAGCTCAGCGATAGCGCCGACAACGCCGGCTCGCGCAAGAAGCGCATGAGTGTCGGCCGCGGCATCGGTTCAGGCAAGGGCAAGCAGGCCGGCCGCGGCGGCAAGGGCCAGACCGCGCGCTCGGGCGTGCGCATCAAGGGTTTTGAAGGCGGCCAGATGCCGCTGCATCGCCGTCTGCCCAAGCGCGGCTTCAACAACGTGTTCCGCGTCGAGTTTACCGAGATCAATCTCGACCACCTGCAGCAGGCCGTCGACGCCAAGCCAATCGACATAACATCTGCGTCATTGCCGGCGTTTGCCTTCTGGAACAATGGACTTATCGAAGCCGGATACCAGATAGTATCCGACGACTGCTGAGGGTTCGGGTCCGGAAATTGCGGCAGCAGGGGGCGCGCGGGAGAAAGCCAAAGACAAAGACATGGTCTCAGCAGCAGAACAACTTGCGGCAAACCTCAATTTCGCCGCGCTGGCCAAGGCCGAAGAACTAAAGAAGCGCATCTGGTTTACGCTGGGTGCGCTGCTTGTTTATCGGCTCGGTACCTATATCCCGCTGCCGGGCATCGACCCCAACGTCTGGGAGCAGGTGTTCCGCTCGCAGGCGGGCGGCATCCTCGGCATGTTCAACATGTTCGCCGGCGGCGGCATCAACCGCATGGCGATCTTCGCGCTGAACATCATTCCGTACATCTCGGCATCGATCATCATCCAGCTGCTGACCACGGTCTCGCCGCAGCTCGAGGCGCTGAAAAAGGAAGGTGAGGCGGGCCGCAAGACGCTCAATCAGTTCACCCGCTATCTCACGGTGATCCTTGCCACGTTCCAGTCCTACGGCATCGCCGTCGGCTTGCAGGGCGCCGGCAACGTCGTCAGCGAACCCGGCATGTTCTTCCTGCTGTCGACGACGATTACGCTGACCGGCGGCACCATGTTCCTGATGTGGCTCGGCGAGCAGATCACCTCGCGTGGTATCGGTAACGGCATCTCGCTGATCATCCTGTCCGGCATCGTCGCCGAGCTGCCCTCGGCGCTCGCCAACATGCTCGAACTCGGCCGTCAGGGCGCGCTGTCGACCGGCCTGATCCTGGTCGTGATCGTCATGGCGGTCGCCGTGATCGCCTTCATTGTCTTCATGGAGCGCGCCCAGCGCCGCCTCCTAATCCAGTATCCGAAGCGCCAGGTCGGCAACAAGATGTTCGAAGGCCAGTCCTCGCATCTGCCGCTCAAGCTCAACACCTCGGGCGTGATTCCGCCGATCTTCGCGTCCTCGCTGCTGCTGCTGCCGACCACGGTCGCGAACTTCAACGCCGGCAAGGGGCCGGAATGGATGCAGTGGCTGACCACGCAGCTCAGCCACGGCCGGCCGCTGTTCCTGTTCCTGTATCTTGCGCTGATCGTGTTCTTCGCCTTCTTCTACACCGCGATCGTGTTCAACTCGATCGAGACTGCCGACAACCTGAAGAAGCATGGCGGCTTCATTCCGGGTATCCGCCCGGGCGAGCGCACGGCCGAGTACATCGACTATGTGCTGTCGCGCATCACGGTGGTTGGCGCGATCTATCTTGCGATCGTATGTCTCATCCCGGAGATTCTGATTTCCTACGCCTCCGTGCCGTTCTACTTTGGCGGTACCTCGCTTCTGATCGTGGTCAGCGTGACCATGGATACGGTGGCACAGGTTCAGGGCTATCTGCTTGCCCATCAGTATGAAGGGCTGATCCGCAAATCCAAATTGCGCGGACGCCGCCGCTAAAGGGGCGGCGCGTCGCACGCTTGAATAGCTGGTCCGGGATCGCGTCACCCCCAGCAAGAGAACTTCTTCGCCAAGGTCCGTCCATGCCACTGGTTGGTCTCCGGCTAATTTATGGCTCTCGGGTAAGACAGCCAGAATGCGTTCGGTCCAAAGCGACATCGATCTGGAACCAAGCAACGCTCGTTCGCCGGTTACGATGGCAGCGTCGCGCAGAGCGGTCGTGAGACGACTCCTCGAACGCTCAATCATTTCTACCTCGACGTGCGGAAATTGTTGCGTGTATTCGACGAGAGTCGCCCGAAGATTGCTAGCGCAAGTGACGTATAGAAGCCTACTGAGAGCCGACCATGCTAACCACGTTCTGTCATTTGCGCCGATACTACAAAACTGTCGACCTGTTCAAGGATGCTCCTTGCGACGCGTAGGAAGCGGTTGACCGAATCGTGTTTCTCGGACGCCGCCACTATATCGATCGAAGACGGGCGTTCCGATCGTATACTAAAGTCGACGAATGCAGCGGCTCAAAGTCGTTTGTTGTATCATCAAGGTCTCTACGGCGGCTCGAAAGCTGCCGTGATCCGTTGCCTCAATAGAGTAGAAGAGGTGTTGGCGGTAGTTGCATCATAATTACGGCGATTTAAAGTTGAGCATTTCGGTACGCGTCATCGCGTTGTGCCTCCTCACTCTCTAAAGGCATCGACGATGAAGTTGCTAAATTCAATAGCGACAGTTGTTTTCGGTCGGGCTACAAGGCGAATGATCCCCGGATGCCGAACTAATTCGACGTTGCAGTAGGGGCACCATCTCCTCCTGTAGAACACGAGGACGATCGGGCCGCGACGCAGCGCCTCGCGCGAGGAGAACGCCTCGCCGTAGCCGTCACGCAGCTGGAAAGAGGGGGCTTGCTCCCCGGCGTGCATGGCCCGCTCGGCCAATCCGGATGCGGCGAGCTCTTCCACCGCCCGTTGTCGAACCAGCGTCACCTTCGGCGGCGTCTTGGCGAGACGCTCGGCTTTCAGCGCGTCCAGTTTGTCTTGGAGTGACATTTTCGTCTCGTCGCGCGCGGCCTGGTGTGGCCTTGGGATAATCGCTTGTCCAGTGCGGCGGCGGTAGTCTTGCCGCGCGAGTGTGAGTTATTCTTGTCATGCATGAATGGTCGCCCGCTGCTCGGCAAGCTCAATCTGACGCCGCAAAAGCCCTCGCAACGGGCGTATCAGCGCGATCCGAGGCGATTGAGCGGTGTCAGCGCGAGACCTATCTGGCCATCGCCCGGCACAAGACAAGGCTGCTGAAGACTATGTGCAATCGACCGAGGGGCGGCTGACGCTGCACTACCTGCCAGGATACGCGCCGGAGTTGAACCCAGACCACTCATATGAAGCGCGCTGGCGTGGCCAGGACGCCGCTGCGCAAGGGTGAGCGGTTGCAGGACAAGATCGAGGCGCAGTTGGCTCGTCTCAAGGCTGCGCCCCGGCTCATCCAGTCTTTCTTCAGAGCGCCGAGTGTCGCCTATATTGCCGACTGATGAGTAATAAAGCTGTATGCTCTGGTGAACGCGATGAGCGCGGCGGCGCCCAAGAACACCGAAATCGGATACCAAAAGGTGGGATGGAGGATGACGAACGGTATCAAACCAACGGCGAGGGCAGGTGGCATATGGACTTTAAACATCCGCAAAATAGCAATCGAGCAAAGCATGGTAACCGTCACGCCCAAAAACTCTGCGTGAAAGCCCGTGCTCAGGAGTAAGCCGATGGACGCGGTCAGGAAACATACGAGAGGAAACAATACCGGCCGTGACATCCAGCCAGGAAGCTCCGGGTGGCCGAATAATTCATAGGCTACGACGATCAGTGGAGGGAATAACAGGAAGCGCAATCCCGTTGCTTGAGCCGCCACTCCCAGCGCGAAGACGAATGCCGTCAGTGCGAAGATCCAGAACCGATCTCTCGGCGGAGTTTCGGCGGTCTCAATAATCCGGCTCTCCTTGCTCCCCTCAGATAGGTAACGATGAGGATCAAGGCGCTTCCAGAGCGTCAACGCAATGGCGAGTACTGCGAGTCCCGCCAGAATGGCGGCGGGGTAACCCCAGCTCATCACGCCGAGGGCCATTGGAAGCACACCGGCAGAGATGGATGCTCCGATGTTCGATCGGAGCAGTTTAATAGCAAAAAGGCTCAGGAGGGCAACAACAGTTACCGCGAGGGCGCTGTATTCCCAGTGTCGGGTAATCATCACCCCTAGGATCGCGGTGATCGTAGGGGTAGCAACTAGTCTGATTGGTTGGCTTGCCCATTTTCCGCAGGGGCGCGTGAATACATCATACGCTAAAGCGGCAATCTCAGGAAACAGGATAAGAGATATGCCCGTGGTATCGACTGCAAGCCCAATTCCTCCCACGAAGGTAACCGCAAGAAATTCGGCAACTAATCTCGTTGTGTATTTCACAATAGTCTAATCTTCCGAATTCCTCTGCAGACGAGACGAAAATAGGAACGCGAAACCCAACGTCTAATGACCATCGGTTATTGAATCGATGCCATCGACGCCGTTTAGCACGTCGGGCTTGCTGGCTTATTCTGTGCCCGCCTCGCGTGACTGACGCTGAAGATGGATACCCATCGGGAAGCGCGAAGGCTTTGAGCCGCGCGTCTGGATATTCTTTTCGTAGTGGAGATAGCAGATGCCACCCATCACCAGCTTGCTCACCTTCGCGGCGATTGCGCTGGGCGTGGTCCTGACGCCAGGGCCTAACATGGTCTATCTTGTCTCGCAATCGATCTGCCAAGGGCGGACCGCCGGCCTGATCTCCCTGGGCGGGGTCGCACTCGGGTTCGTCTTCTACATGCTATGCGCGGCATTCGGCATCACCGCGCTCGTGTTGGCCGTGCCCTACGCTTACGATGCCGTCCGCTTCGCGGGCGCCCTATATCTTCTCTGGCTAGGCTGGCAGGCCGTGCGCCCGGGTGGACGTTCCCCCTTCCAGGTGAACGATCTGCCCGAGGATAGCCCGCGCAAGCTCTTCCTCATGGGCTTCCTCACCAACCTGCTGAATCCTAAGATCGCGGTTATGTACCTGTCGCTGTTGCCGCAGTTCATCAGCCCGGCGAATGGCGGCGTGCTGGGGCAAGCGCTCGTTCTCGGCACCACCCAGATATTCATCAGCGTGTTCGTGAACGCTATGATCGCGACGTCCGCTGCGTCGATCGCGCACTTTCTCACACAACGCCCAACCTTTGCGACCGTCCAACGGTGGGTGATGGGAACGGTGCTCACCGGCCTAGCCGTGCGGATGGCGACGGAGGCGCGCCGGTAGTTCAAACGGATTTCCGGACCTGCTGGCTCGCGGGCCCGGCAGCGCGCGGGCTCCCTCCAAGACGGTTCGCGGGGCTCAGGACATCGCGCAGCGCCGCGCTGATTTCGAGGCGGCGCTAGCAGCACACCCCGACGGACTCTACGAAAGACAGCGATACGGTGCGAGCTTTCGCCGATCCAACGATGAACGACGCGACAGCCTGTTTGCGCGAGAATTGGCAGGTACAGACATTGCCAGTTTCAATCGTGTCCTGGCGGCGATTTCAACAGGCTTTTCGCCTTAGTCATCGACCGTAAGGTCCATGATAAATGGTTATCGGATAGATAGTCACAGGGCATTTGCCTTTATCCGGCGGCGGCGGCATCCTCCAATTAATTCGCAGTATGCGCTAAGGCCGCTGTGCTGTGGCGCACAGCCTCGGGGTCGGTCGGCCGACGCCAGAGTTGAAGGAATCCCGTGGAGAGAGCAACTTCGTTAGCTCGACGAGAGGGGACGGATGTATGCGACCGATCGCGGCGGACCGTACTGAATTGGGCGGGAGCGACGCTGGCCGGGGCTGCAGCGTTCGGCTTTGAGCCGCCGTCGCTTCGACTCACGGAAGCGCTTGCCAAAAACGGTGTGGTTGACCTCGGCACCGGCGACATCGCGCTGGTGAACTATGCATACGCATTCGAGCAACAGTTCAAGGCGCTTGAGAGCCGTTGTGAGGTTGGCGATGGGCTTTGATCCAGTCTTCTTATCCCGATTGCAATTTGCTTGGGTAATCGGTTGGCACATTCTGCTTCCCGCTTTCACGGTCGGTCTTGCCGCCTACATCGCGTTGCTGGAGGGGCTCAACTTTGTAACGGGGCGCCAAGCCTATCTTTGCGTTTCGATGTTCTGGATCAAGATCTTCTCGATTTCGTTCGGGATGGGCGTCGTGACGGGTATCGTCATGCCTTTCCAGTTCGGCACGAACTGGAGCCGCTACTCGGACGCCACCGCAAACGTCCTCTCGCCGCTCTTCGCCTACGAGGGCTTGACGGCGTTTTTCCTCGAGGCTGCATTTCTAGGCGTGCTTTTGTTCGGACGAAAGCTGGTGCCGCAATGGGCCCATTTCGTTGCGGCGCTGATGGTGACGCTGGGCACGCTGCTCTCTTCGTTTTGGATACTGGCGGCCAACAGCTGGATGCAGACGCCGGCCGGCTACGAGATCATCGACGGCCGCTTCTTTCCGACGGACTGGTTGCAAGTCGTCTTCAATCCGTCATTTCTGTCGCGGCTCGCGCACACGGTGGTGGCATTTTTTATCACCACAGGTTTCGTCGTGATGGGCGTCGGAGCCTATCTGTTGCAGCGTGAGAAGTGCGCCGAAGAAGGTCGAACTATGCTGTCAATGACGCTGTGGCTCTTGACCGTCTTGGTGCCGCTGCAGATATTCCTCGGTGACCATCAGGGGCTCAACACCCTAAAGTACCAGCCGGCCAAGCTTGCGGCAATCGAGGCGCATTGGGAAACCAGCCGCCGCGTTCCGATCACGCTCTTCGCCATCCCCGACGAGAAGACCGAAACGAATCATTTCTCGCTCGACGTGCCTTTCGTGGGGAGCCTTATCCTGACTCACGAGATCGACGGAGAGGTCAAGGGTCTGAAGGATTTTTCGGCGGATCAGCGACCGCCGGTCGCGATTCCATTCTTCGCATTTCGCATCATGGTCGGTTGCGGCCTCGTGATGCTTGGTATTGTACTACTTGGCGGCTGGCTTCGTTGGCGTGGCCGGCTCGATGATACGCCGCTCTTTCTCCAACTGTGTCAGCTCGTAATTCCAATCGGCTTCATCGCCGTCATTGCCGGATGGGTCGTGACGGAAGTCGGACGCCAACCCTGGACAGTCTACGGCCTGTTGCGCACTGCGGACTCGGTGTCGCCGTCGTTGACCGGCTCCGACCTACTGATCTCTCTGCTCGCCTATGTGGCCGTCTATCTGTTCATGTATCCTTCTGGTGTGCTCCTCATGTGGCGCGTCGTGCGGACAGGTCCGGCAACTACTGAAGAGCCAGACGCGGCCATCGAGGCTGGACGACCCAAGGCCCCCGTCTTGGCCGGAGGGCATGTTGGCGCGGGAGATGGCGCATGACCCAGGTCCTCGACTTCGTGCCGATCTGGACACTGATTCTGGCGATGGCAGTGTTCTTCTACGTCTTGCTCGACGGTTTCGATCTCGGTGTCGGCATGCTCTTTGGCTTCGCGCCGGACACTGCAGCGCGAGATACGATCATGAATTCGATCGCACCGATCTGGGATGGGAACGAGACGTGGCTCGTGTTCGGTGGGCTCGGCCTGCTGGCGGCCTTCCCGCTCGCCTTCGCCGTCATCATTCCGGCTACCTATTTCCCGATCCTTGTGATGTTGCTTGCGCTGGTGTTCCGCGGCGTCGCCTTCGAGTTTCGCTTCCGCGATGGCGAGCATAAGACGTTTTGGGATCACGCCTTCTCTTATGGATCAGGCATTGCGACGTTTGCACAGGGTTTGGTGCTCGGCAGTTTCATTCAAGGGTACGAGGTCGCTGGGCGGGCGTTCTCAGGCAGCTCATTTTCTTTCTTAACGCCATTCTCGATCCTCACCGGCATCGCCCTCCTGTTCGGCTATGGGCTTCTCGGCGCGGGATGGCTGATCCTGAAAACGGAAGGCGACATCCAGAGCGCGGCTCGCCGCTACGGCCGTGTGTGTCTTGTGGCCGTGCTTGTAGCCATCGTCATTGTGAGCATTTGGACCCCTCTCGCAAATTCGGCCGTCGCCGATCGATGGTTCGCTTGGCCAAATCTCCTCCTGTTGGCCCCGGTTCCGATCGCGACCGCGGCGGTCGCGCTCGTCACGTGGCGCGCCCTCGGCAACCGCCAGGCTCAAGTCCTGCCGTTCGCTGGGGCGATCCTGCTCTTCGTCTTATCGTATTCGGGCATCGCCATCAGCCTTTATCCAATGATCGTTCCGCACCACTTCACTTTGTGGGAGGCCGCGTCCTCCGCCCGAACCCAGGCGTTCCTTCTGGTCGGCACCCTTGTGCTGCTACCTGTGATCTTGATGTACAGTAGCTGGTCCTATTGGGTATTTCGCGGAAAAGTTCGAGCGGACATCGGCTATCACTGAAAGCCAGCTGGTTGGTTAAAATTGCGCATCAATGATAGAATGTGCGGCGCCGGTGTACAGAAAGTGTAGTCGATGGATTGGGAGCGGATTCGGATCTTTCTCGATGTGGCGCGAGCAGGGCAGATCTTGAAAGCGTCGAAGCACCTGAAACTGAATCACGCAACCGTCGCCCGTAAGCTCACCGCATTGGAGAAGAGTCTCAATGCCAAGCTGCTCGAGCGGCACACGTTTGGTTGCACGCTGACGCCGGCAGGGGAAGCTCTGGTCGGAGCCGCGGAACGCGCGGAAAGTGAATTTCTCAAAGTCGGTTCAACGATCGGGGCGGGCACGGAGGCGATAACTGGCACTGTCCGGGTGGGCGCCCCGGATGGCCTCGGTAATTATTTTCTAGCCGAGCAATTGGGGGCGCTGGCGGCCCGACATTCCGGGCTCGTTATTCAATTGGTGCCGCTTCCACGCACCTTCTCTCTGTCCCGCCGGGAGGCCGATATCGCCATCACCCTCGATCGCCCGAAACAGGGCCGTCTTATCCTTTCGAAGCTGACCAACTATACGTTGAGCGTCTATGCCGCTCAGAGTTATATTTCGCGCGAAGGCCAGATTGCCACCCCAGCGGACCTGGCCGGCCGCTTATTCGTCACCCATGTCGAGGACTTCGCTTACAGCCGCGCTCTGGATTACGCATCCTCGCTTGGACGTCTTATGTCGCGTCGCTACGAATGCGGTAGTGTTGTTGCGCAAGTGGAGGCTGTTCGCAACGGTCACGGCATTGGCATCTTGCACGATTACGCAGCAGTTCGCTTTCCGGAGTTGATACGCCTGCTTCCCGCCATCCGCTTTGTTCGATGCTATTGGATTACCTCGCATCCGGACACGCATGAGACGCAGCGCGTTCGAGAAGTACACCGCTTTATCGCCGGCGCAGTTAAGGCAGCGAAAGCATCTTTCGAGGCCGATTGACAATTGCCGTCGTTCCCTCGCGCCATTTCGCGAGCTGCCTGCTCATTATGCCCTCGCGCTGGGGCGTTTGGTCGTCGTCTCGAACCAGCGCGTCAGATTGGCCAGCTCTTTTGGAATCGGCCCGCCGGTGATCTCCTCAAAGCGCGAACGAGCACGCCCCAGGCGCCGGCGAAATTGTTGGCTAGGCAGTTTGCGCTCCTCGGTGCCACGGGAACGGTCGGCATGGCGCTGTCCCTCCTGGATATGGCGTTTTGGGATGCTATCGCTCAGATGC
Organism: Bradyrhizobium sp. LeoA1Lang; assembly: GCF_055413685.1. Taxonomy (NCBI): domain Bacteria; kingdom Pseudomonadati; phylum Pseudomonadota; class Alphaproteobacteria; order Hyphomicrobiales; family Nitrobacteraceae; genus Bradyrhizobium; species Bradyrhizobium sp. LeoA1Lang. Next base: position 44,873 of record NZ_JBVAPG010000048.1, read on the forward strand.
ATCGCGTGCCGCTGGCGGCGCTACTCGGCGGGCGACCTCAGGCGCTATCGGCCTACGATAGTCGCGGCCTTGGTCTTATGGAGCAGGATAGGTTGAAAGCGGAGACGAGCGCTCTTCTCGAATTGGGTCTAAAGACCGTCAAGCTCCGCCTCGGCTATCCTTCAGTCACCGAAGACATCGCCGCGATAGAGGCGGTCAGAAGCGTTGTGGGCGATGACGTCGCCATCATGGTTGACTACAATCAGGCGCTTACGGTCGTCGAAGCGTTCGCGCGTGGAAGAGACTTGGATCGAATGGGCGTCTACTGGTTGGAAAAACCGATCATGCACGACGATTACGCATCTTATGCGGCTTTAGCGCACGAGCTTCGAGTGCCAGTCCGGATCGGCGACAATTTCAACGGACCCACGGCAATGATGCAAGCATTGGAATGCGGGGCGCCGATTTCGTCATGCCGGACCTCGCGCGCATCGGCGACGTAAGCGGCTGGATGCAGGCCGCCGGTGTCGCCGCGGCGAAAGGCATCGAAATGTCATCGCTGGCTCGAGTACCCGGGGACTGGGCCGACGCAATCCTCGAAACGCTGTTGCGGAATCTCGGATGGAAAGGTTGACACCTCTACGTTCGCAGGCACTGGAATCGTATGGGACGAGGCCAAATTAAGACGACTGGACAGCCTTTGATCGTGCCGTTCGGGGCTCACGCAAGTTCACCAGTCAGAAACTGAGCGTGGCCCGAGCCGAACGACCAGTCAGCGTCTCCATTTTCGACGAAAGAGACGATGATGTCTGAGCTTTCGAGATTGCAGGTATCCTTGAGCATCCGACACAACAGCTCGTAGAATTCGATCTTTTGTCTCTGTGGCCTACGTCGGGATGTGACCTCTACCAAAACGACCCGGCTAGTGCGCGGAATTCCAAGACCGGTATCCAAGGTTATCATCCTGCCAGGACGATATTCTGATACAAGTTGATACCGATCGCCTTCAGGCACATGAAATGCAGCGACGACCGCGGCGTGAGCCGTGTCAAGGAGCTTCTCGATCTCGGCGTCCATTCGGCCTTCGAGAATATTGAATCGAAGCAGCGGCATCTGGTCTATCCTTTCTCTGATTTCGAGGATCACCGGGCTAGGTGCTAACCTTCGGCGGCGGGGGCCGTACTTTTCGGCGGTCCAGACTTGTACGGACCAGCGCAGTCGGCATCACAAACTCGGCGCCCACCTGCGTCGCTCGGGGCAGGCAACAGTTTGTGGTCGATGACGTTGGGGATTGTCGCTGGCACAAGCTGGTCTCTGTATTGAATGCTTGATCCAGACGATATGCGGTCGATAAAATTGCGCATCAACGAACGAGTTTGCGGCTCCGTTGTGCAGAAAGTGTAGTCGATCGATTGGGAGCGGGTGGTGATATCCCTCGAAGTCGCGATCGGCCTCGTTGCGACGCAGACTTACCAGGTTTCCCAGGCCGCGATGGCCGCGCCGCACGCGAAGTGACAGCACGACCCGCCCGTCCGACGGTGCGTCGTGATCGGTCCGTCGCGAATTCCGCCGTGCGATACTGTGCCGGGGCACAGCGCATCCCGTTCCTCAAGCGCCGCACCGGCAGAAGTCGGCTATTGCTGGGTGAGAGAAACCAGCGAGATCGCTACGCCGCCGCCTTTTCCTTCTTCGACCCGCTTTTCTCGTCAGCCTTCGCGGCTCCCTTCGGCGGCTTGGCCACAGTTATCTTCGCCGGTTTGGTGACGAGCTTTGCTTCGTCGCTCTCAAGCGACTTGCGTAGGCGCGGCGCCCCGAATTCGAGAAAGCTGCGCATTTTGATGGGGAGACGGCCCTGGGCCGCGTGGATAAGATGCACAGGCATCGGTTCGGGCTCGAATTCCTGCAGCACGACCTGCAACTTTCCTTCGGCGACCGCCTTAGCGACCTGGTAGGAGATCACGTGTGTCACACCGATGCCGGCGATGGCGGCGTCGATCGCGGACTCGGCCGTGTTGATGTTTAGCCGGCACGTCGGACGGACGGGCTGGCTCGCGCTGCGGCCCTTGCCGGGGAAGACCCATGACGAGTTGCCGTTGAGTGCCGCGAAGGTGACGCACGTGAGGTCGACGAGGTCCGACAGCTGCTTCGGCACGCCGTGCTTGGCGAAATATTCCGGGCTTCCGACGACGACGCGCCGGACGCTGCCGACGCGCGTCGCGATCATGCTGCTGTCGGGCAGGGCGCCGATCTGGACCGCCATGTCGATGTTGTCTTCGGACAGATTGACGCCCCGGTCGGACAGAGACATGCGCACGTTAATCTCGGGATACGCCTTCAGAAAGTCGTTGACGATGCCGAGCACGTGAAAACGGCCGAACGTGATCGGTGCCGTCAGGATGAGCTCCCCGCGCGGCGCGGTGTATTCGCCGGACGCCAGCGTCTCCGCGGCGTTGATGTCGTCGAGGATCCTTCTGGAAGCCGCCAGATACGCGGCGCCCGCGTCGGTGAGCGAGAGCTTCCGCGTCGTTCGGACGAGCAGGCGGGACTTCAGATGATTCTCGAGTTCGGAGACCTTCCGGCTGACGGTCGGCAGCGGGATCCCGAGCTTTCGGCTCGCGCCCGAGAAGCTGCCGCTGTCAACAGTGGCCACGAAGATCTGCATTGCTTCGAGACGGTCCATAGATATTCTCACTGAATGAGAGGATCACTGCCGAAAATAGCCGATTATGAAGGCCAAGGAAAAGGCCTAGGTCTATATCGTCTTCAATTTGAACAACGGAACTAGGTCATGTCCAAGATCTTCTCAGCCCTCAAGAGACTCGCCGGCTCCTCGATCCTCGAAGACGATAAGTCGGTGCGCCGCAGGATCCGCCAACTCGAAGCCGAGAACGAAGAGCTTCGCGAGAAACTTGCCTATCGCCGACCGTGGATGTTCTGAACGGCGCGTCATGAGGACACCCAAATCTGTCAAAGGAGCGGAGGACTTCGGCAGGATCCGCCTGTCGAGGTCCTTCTTCATTCGAGAATGCCATATCCATGGCCCGATCAACCTTCCCGGGAATCCGGATCTTGCGGTCGCGGCGGGATCGAAGCTCTAAAGCGAGCTTCGGGAGCCGCTGCAGGAGATCTTCGGAAGGATCAGCATCCGGTCCCGATATCGATCGCCACAGGCCAATCAGCTCGGAAACGACCGCTACGGAAACTGCGCGTCGAACGAGGCCGACAAGGGGCGGCACAGCTTGGACCGGCGCAGCAGCGACGGAGGCATGGGCGCGATGGCGACAATCGTCGTGCCGTGGCTCGTCGACTTCCGCGAAAAGGGCGTGTGCTGGACATCGATGGCACCACTTACCCTACAGCGAGCTCCAGCTTCCCGGAGCTTTTCGCGTTCAGCATCGGATGGCACGAGCATCCGAAAACGCGCAGTCCGTCGGATTGGTCGCCTCATTCCATTTCGCCGGGCGCTTCATAGTGATGAGAGTAACGGTGGTGCCTTCGCCGACCTCGGTCTCGTCGAGCTCCGCTCGGTGATGGCCATGCCCGCGGGCACCTCAGTGTCCTTGGTGACCTGGCCGCCCTCGAGGTGGTAGTCCTGCAGGATCTGGTCCCGGCCGTTCCGCTGGGCCTCGTGGTGCTTCATCCTGTCCGCCAGCGGACGAGGGACTTTTCGTCGCGCCAGCCGGAAAGGAAGAGGATCCAGCCCTCCCGTTGAAAGCTCCTATAGCGGATGTTGTCGACGAATCCCTCCACCTGCTCGAGATCCGACCGCAGCATCTTCGCTGTGTCGAGAAACTCGACCGACGTGCAGTAGACGTTGCGTTTGAGCCCGTTGTCCGGCGAAGAGCCGGCGGTCTCAGGCAAAGCTTCATCTGCTCAAGTACGACCTCGGTCTGGCGTTTGATTGTACTGGGCCCCTTGATGATTTCGCCCGCTTTGTCGAGCGGGGCGCCCCGGTGACGTGCAGCGTGTCGCGTGGCGGACAACCGTGCCCGTCGGGGCGTTGTATTTCTCGAGCAGGCTCGCGAGCGGCTTGACGCGGATGATCTCTCGCTTCATGCGGGCCCTTTCGTGTTGGAATGCGTGCAGCGGTCTCGGGCGGGCGGCCGGACCGGAACGGAGACGCCCGATGCGGTCTCCATCCGCCAGTCACGCCACCTTCGGCTTAGCCGGCGGCACGGACGGGAAGTCGATCGGCGTCTGCACAGCGTTGTTGATGAAGTTCGTGAGCAGGAACTGCGCGGTCAACGCGATCATCTCAATGATGTTGGCATCTGACCATCCAGCCTTCCGCACCGCCTCGAACTCCTCGTCAGACACCTTGCCAGCGGTCTCGATCAGGCGTTTAGCGAACAGAATGGCCGCCTGACGCTTCGGATCGGCGGATCTGCCTTCGCGATTGATGGAGATCTCGTCGACGTCGATTTTGGCGAGATTGCGCGCGGTGTAGGAGTGCGCCGCCAGACAGTAGTTGCATCCGTCGGCCTCGGAGACGGCGAGCGCGATGCCGTCGCGGGTCTTGAGGTCGAGAGTCGTGCTCAACGAGCCCATGAGCCCGGCCCAGCCGTTGAGGGCAGCGGGGCTGATCGACATCAGACGCTGAAGGTTCGGCACGAAGCCCAGCGTCTTGTTGACCTTCTCAAGCGCGGGTTGCGATGCATCGGGAGCTTCTTCGCGGGTGGGGATCTTGATACGGGATGACATGGCGTCTGCCTTTCGGTTGGTAATTTGGATCGTCCATCCACTCCGAGATCTACTTGCCGCAGCGCGCGTGATAATCCAACTTCTTTGGAATGGATCCTCTCATTCGTTGAAAGATACGGTTCACCGCCATCATCAACGCCACGATCGGCAAGATCGATATTCCAGCCTGGTGCTTCGGCCTGGCCGAGCAAGAGTATCAGGGCTGTTCTCCGGCTCACATCGCCGCAGGATTCACCACTGCGCCGGACGGCCGGCGGATGTTGTCGGGACGATCGGCGGAAGCCTCATGGTGCAGCACTACGTGAAGACGCTCGGTCACAAGGACCGTCTGATCCTGGATTCGACGTCGGACGTGTTCACGCCCAACGGACGCACGACGATCCACGTGACGTGGGAACTGAGTGTCAACGCGATCGGTGAAGACAAGTGCGTCAACGCAATGGCGAGTACTGCGAGTCCCGCCAGAATGGCGGCGGGGTAACCCCAGCTCATCAGGCCGAGGGCCATTGGAAGCACACCGGCACAGATTCGCTGCTCCGATGTTCGATCGGAGCGGTTTAATAGCAAAAAGGCTCAGGAGGGCAACAACAGTTACCGCGAGGGCGCGCGACGCTCGCCGCGGCCTATGTTGCGGGCGTCATCGTATTGCAGCGCTTGTGTGTGCTGCTTCCGGCCAACGCCACCGGAAACACGGAACTAAACCTCAAAGGCGCATGGCGCCTGAGCCGCGGCAATAGTTGGGGGCTGTTCTCGGGCATTGTCGCGCGCATGTTGATGCCCCTTGTTCTGGTCGGCCTTGTTTTTGTCGGGGTGATCCTCATCCCAGTTGCCGGCAGCCTTTATCGGGCGCAATGGGCCGCCGCGAGCGCGCTTGCCACCTGCCTCTGGCTGATCGCATGGTCGATTGGCACCGGCTTTCTGTCGCACCCGTACCGGCCTTTGAACCGCACGTAAGCTGACTCTAGCTTCGCGGTGTCCCCGGAACAGGTCCGGCGCGCGGCGCGTAAGCATGTGTACTTAGTTCGTCTTGGTGCGGATCGGAATGTCCTTGAGGCCGTTATTGTCATAGGCCTTGCGCAGTAAGCCGTTCGATTCGGCGTCGGTCATGAACTTGGTCGCAAACGCCAGCGACTGCGGATGATCCAGCGGCACCGCGACCGCGGTGACGGTCTGTTTGAAGGTGTCGTCCAGCACATGTGTGCCGGGAATCTTTTTGGCCATTGCGTTGAGCTGGTCGCGCTCCAGCGCGAACGCATCGATCTCGCCGCCCTTCAGAAGGTTGAAGATCTCGTCATAGGTCTGATAGCCCGTCACCTTGGCGTTCTTCAGATGCGCGATCGCACCGCGCATGATCGTGGTGTTGTTGACGGCAGCGACCTTGGTGCCGGGTTGGTCGAGCGTCGCAAAATTCGTTACCGGCGAATTGGCCTTGACGATGTAGGTGGTATCCGCGACCATGTAGCTCGGGCCGAACGACATCTTGGTCTCGCGCTCCGGGTCTTTCGGCAGGAACGTGATATCCCAGCTGCCTTTCGAGGCGGAGTCGGTGATCTGGCCGGAGTTCTGGAAAACCACATAGTCCACGGGCACGCCGAGTTGCGCCGCCATCTCCTTGCCGAGGTCGACCGGCACGCCGGCATATGCTCCGGATTCTTTCTTGGTCGACCAGAACGCGCCGCCGGACGGGCTGATCCCGATCGCCACCCGCAGCTTGCCGGTGGGAGAGATTTCACCTTTCAGCGAGGCGGCACCTGCCGGAACGGCGATCATCGAGACCGCGAGGACGAGGCCGGCGAGATAAGGTACGGATTGAAGGATAATTCGAAATTCTCCACCCACTGGCCCGTCATCAGCATCGAGCCTTCATCAGCGTCAGTCACGCGAGGCAGGCACAGAATAAGTCAGCAAGCCCGACGTGGTAAACCGCGTCGATGAAATCGATTCAATAACCGATTGTCATTAGACATCGAGTTTCGCGTTCCTATTCTCGTCGGGTAGTGGATGGCCATTTTTAACACGAACAGGAGTTATCATGAAGATTCAAGTCCGCAGCTTCGCGATTGCGCTCGCAATTGCTATCGGGCGCGGCGGGGTTATCCGTACCCTTCGTACCGGGGCTATCCCGCCTATAGTGCGTATTGGGGCTATCCGACCTATTACTATCCGGGCTTCTCTTACGGCTGGTGGTGACTACGGCTGGTGGTGACGACAAAGCTTGGCAGCGTGCGGCTCCTTCGAGCCGCCGCTAGCCAACATGTATTTGAGAGATTTTAGCGTGCCTCGGTCACGCGCACGTCGCTCTGGAGTCACGAGCGGTAATGTTCAGACTGATCGATGTTTCCGCCTGGCCGTTAGAAGCCGACATCTACGCCTTTGGTACACGCTCGGCCACAAAGCTCGGTATCAGCCCTCTACACGACTGAAAAAATTCCACTCCGAACATGCGAAGGAGAGCACCATTATCGACAGTGGACATGTGGACGCCCCACTAGACAGGACTGAAAAAACCTTTGATGCCGTACCACTACGAACGCACTCCCTGACGCTCGCCTCCAAAGCCTTGCGCGAGGTGCAGGTCGATTTGGCGTACTTCGACCGCATCACAACGATAGGACGGCTTGCGGCCTCGGTCGCCCCTGAAGTGACGCAGTCCATTGCGGCGATAGTCACTAATGCCCAAGCCGCTCGGCACTTTCTGGATCATCGACCCCCGGCCCTGGGCGAGGTACGACAAACGCTCGATTGCATCGTGAGGGACGCTTATCGAGCCAGTGACGTGATCTACCGGATCCGGGGGCTCTTCAAGGAGGCGCCACCGAAGAAGGAGCGCGTGGAGATCAATGGAGCGATCCGCGACGTGCTCGAGCTGACGCGTGACGAGGTGACGAAAAACGGCGTATCAGTGCTGACGCAGTTCGCAGAGCCCTCGCCGACTGTCCAAGCAGATCGGGTGCAACTACAGCAAGTAATCCTCAATTTGATTATCAACGCTATGGAGGCAATGAGCAGCATGCGCGAAGAAGCACGCGAGTTGCTGATTTGCACGGAGAAAGAGGAATCAAACGGCGCACTGGTGGCGGTACGAGATTCGGGTCCGGGATTGGATCTGAAGAGTGTCGACCGCCTATTCGAGGCCTTCTATACCACCAAGGTCCGAGGCGTCGGCATAGGCTTGACCGTCTGCCGTTCGATCATCGAGGCGCACGGCGGGCGGATGTGGGCCGGCGCGAATGAACCTCGGGGCGCCTCCTTTCAGTTCACTCTGCCTCTAGAGCGCGACGAGCGTGTTCTAGCAAGGCATGCTGGCTCAAGTCTTCCGTTCGCGCCGTGAAGTAGGGATGATATTTGGCGCGACATGCAATAGGTTGATGGCGGCCTTTCCCACCCGGGCGAAAATTTTGCGGAGCGAGCGGGCGCGCGGCTGCGAGCGGGTGTTTGTGGCCGACTGGCTGGACTGGGCCGAGTGGAAGACCGATACCTTCATTACGCGCGACGGGCAGCGCATTCGCTTGGTGCTGCTCAATGCCGTTGCGCCGGGGCGCGGTGCGTTAACACGACTGGTCGACGGCATTCTGGCGTCCGGCTTGCAGCCCGTGGTGGTCGAGCCAAACGCACCCCTGGAGCTGTGGTGTTTGAAGCGGGGCTGGCGCGGGCGGTGGATCGGTCGCGGCAAGGACCGGCATCGGGTGTTTTGTCCGATCACGAAGGGACCTTCGCCATGACGGAAAAGTTACGGCCCGACGCGCCGCACGCGGCGTCATTTCAGATTTGCTTATGCGATGACCGCATTGCGGCCCGCACATCCCGGCGCTCGGCGAGGCCGGCCGGTGCATTTGCGAGCTGGTGCTCGCTGTCGAGCAAATCCCCGCGTTCTGCCGGACCTTGCAGGACATCGATTATGAGAAGGCGGTGGAGCGTGACGACGGCCATCGCTGACTGGTTGAAGAACAATCCGCCGCCGGACCTTCAGGAGCTGGCGGCGAAGCATGTCGGGGCGAGTGGGTGCGCTTTCATGCCGAACTGGAGGCATGGCGCATCCGGCTGAAGTACCGACAGCAGCAGATGCGAGGGTCTATCGCGTGGTGAACGCGGAGACGGGTGAGACCGTGGCGGCGGTGGATGACTTTGCGGTGGCGGTCAAGGCCGCGGAAAGTTTTTGCGGCCGATGACGGCTACCTTGAGGTCTACACCGTGATCGAGGAGGTGGTGGTTTACGAGACGGTGCTGAGAGAGGAGTAGGCTTTGCGGACATTTTCGCCGGAGGAAGTCGAGTTCTCGACGAGGCCGAGACCATGATGCGGCGGATGCTGATGGGAATGTCAGATATTTTGTGTAAGAGACTTCTGTGAAGGGTGAATTGCAGTCGTTTGTTTTATCAGCCGGACATTGGTGTCGATCCCATGGTGGCTAACAGTGGCCGGGCAGCAAGCTCTGTCAAGGCCGTAGCCGCCGCAGGCGGGGGCCGCAGGCCCGCCTTGACAGAGCTTGCTGATCGGCCAAACTCGGGCCGCCGGA
>NZ_JBVAPG010000490.1:0-587 GCF_055413685.1 Bradyrhizobium sp. LeoA1Lang
CCATGAAGTCGGCCAGCCGCGCCGCCGACAGCGCCACGAACCTCCGCGAGGCCGCCGACTTCGAAACTCCCGATCCGGGTGGTGCCGGCACGTCACCCTCAGGCAGCCGGACAGCGCGGCCGAACCGGCGCGTCGACACATTGATCAGCATCAGGTTCATCGCCCAGCGACCGAGCCAATCCTCCTGCGCCGCCGTTTCCCAGCTCGGGATCGTGATCTCGCGGCCGTCCACGCCCCGGACCCGCGGGCGCTCGACCTCGATCTTGCCGCCGTGGAAACCAATCCGTCCCCGCGTTCGGCCCCAACGGTGCGCCCGCCGTGCTGCATCGCGACCGTGGCGCGGCCCACAGGCCGCCGCCACATCCGCCTCCATCATCGTGCCCAGCGCCTCGACCCCTGCCGCAAGGCAGAACCGATCGAAGCTCGCCCGCACTTCCGCAAACGCTTCGTCCACAGCCCCGGTCGCCGGCGAACCAGCCGGTGTGATATCTCTCGTCATGGCGTTGCTCTCCTTTGTGGAATCAGCACCCCGAGCCTACCGGCTCAAGGTGGGCAACGCCGACCTCTTCAGTAATTCAACAGAACCC
>NZ_JBVAPG010000491.1:0-578 GCF_055413685.1 Bradyrhizobium sp. LeoA1Lang
TCGTTTCTTCGTCCAGGCGAAGGGCTGTGCTTTTTCATTGTAGGCGCGGATGAAGGCATCGATGTGCTCCTGTAGCTGCGTGACGGCGGTGAATGATGCACCGTTCAACGACTGGCCTTGCAGGATGGAGAACCAGGTCTCGACCTGATTGAGCCAAGATGCCCCGTCGGCGTAAAATGAAACTGCACCAAGGGGTGCTTTTTGAGCCAGCGCTCATTCTTCTTGTGCGTGTTGAGGTTGTCCAGGATGACGTGAAGTTCGCGGTCCGGAAAGCTGGCAACCAGCCGGTTCATGAAGCCGAGGAACTCCATGCGGCGGCGGCGCTTTGAATGCTCCGCGATGACCGTTCCGGTGGCAACCTGGAGCGCGGCGAACAGCGTCGTCGTGCCATGCCGCTTGTAATCATGGCTTTGGCCAGTCAAAGCCCGTCCGTTGGGCAGCTTCAGATAGCTTTGGGCGCGCTCCAGGGCCTGGATCGATGGCTTCTCATCGACGCACAAGACAATGGCCTTTGCAGGCGGATCGACATAAAGACCAACAACATCGGCGGCTTTGGCCGCAAATTCGGGGTCGTTGCT
>NZ_JBVAPG010000492.1:0-575 GCF_055413685.1 Bradyrhizobium sp. LeoA1Lang
CCCGGGGCCCGGTCGTCGCGCTGCGCTACGCATGGCTCCGCGCGCCGCCCTCTCACCGCAAAAACCCAACCCAACCCTGTTCGCTGAGAGCCTTGACTCACAAAGCCCCATATGAGGGTGGGCAAAGGCGCACTTGCGCCGTGCCCACCATCCAGCGCCGCGCTCGCAATGGTGGGCACGCTTCCGCCGGAGTGTGTTTAAGCGACGGTGCGTGTAGGCGCTTTGCCCACCCTACGGCCGTCGTCGCCGCGAAAGCGGGGACGCATAACCACAGGCGGTTATTGTGGCGCGAGCAAGCGGGTGCAGCGGAGCACACGACAACGGCCTGTGGTTATGGGTCCCGGGTCAAGCCCGGGACGACGGGGGTGGATTTCGGATTCAAATTTCAAACAGCGGAGGGGATGTGAGTCTGCGTTCTCGCGGCACGTTACGCCCGAGCTTTGCGTCTCGTTTCACCCTCTCATCGAACAGAGGGCGCAGGGAAAGCCGGGTGCCGGTTGCACCCATGGGTCCCGTGCAACAAAAAGCACGGGGGTAGGACCACAGGTTCAACCGAAGCATTCCGGCTTTCCCTG
>NZ_JBVAPG010000493.1:0-558 GCF_055413685.1 Bradyrhizobium sp. LeoA1Lang
CATCGCGCAGGGAAAGCCGGAATGCTTCGGTTGAACCTGTGGTCCTACCCCCGTGCTTTTTGTTGCACGGGACCCATGGGTGCAACCGGCACCCGGCTTTCCCTGCGCCCTCTGATTTCGAGGAGGGCGGAAAGTGATGCAAAGCTCGGACGCAACGCGCCGCGAGAATGCGAACTCACATCCCCACGCTGTTTGACATTTGAATCAGAACCCATCCCCGTCATTGCGAGCGTAGCGAAGCAATCCATCGCGCCACTTGCGGAGGCATGAATTGCTTCGCTTCGCTCGCAATGACGAGGAAAGAGTGGTGCGCTAGAATGCGGATCTGTAGGGTGGGCAAAGCGACTACATACACCACTGCTCAAACCAGCACACGCGGAAGCGTGCCCACCATTCACGATCGCGGACGTGGAGAGATGGCGGGCACGCTACGCTTTGCCCACCCTCATATGGGGCTTCGTGAGTCAAGGCTCTCAACGAACAGGGTTGGGTTGGGTTTTTGCGGTGAGAGGGCGGCGCGCGGAGCCATGCGTAGCGCAGCGCGACGACCGGGCCCCG
>NZ_JBVAPG010000494.1:0-558 GCF_055413685.1 Bradyrhizobium sp. LeoA1Lang
AGGGGCGGGTCGCGATCGTCACGAACGTTGCGGTGGGATGCGGTGGACGCGATGCGTGTGACTGACGAGCACGCGCAGTGCGGACGGCGAAGTCGTGTGGTCCTGGCGCCCCGACGCTGGCGCTAAGCTTCTCACGAAGTGACGGTGGCAAGAAAGCCCGGTCACCGGGGAGAGCACGAAGTAAGCCGTAACACCATCGCGCAGGGAAAGCCGGAATGCTTCGGTTGAACCTGTGGTCCTACCCCCGTGTTTTTTGTTGCACGGGACCCATGGGTGCAACCGGCACCCGGCTTTCCCTGCGCCCTCTGTTCAATGAGAGGGTGAAACGAACGCAAGCTCGGGCAATCAATGCCGCGAGAACGCGGACTTACATCCTCACCGCTGTTGGACATTTGAATCGTGATCTCTCCCCTCGTCGTCCCGGGCTTGACCCGGGACCCATATGTGGACGGCCCCCGTGGCACAAGAGCTTTTGAGGTGATCGGATCGCTGCATCCATATGTCCGGCCTGTTTGATGCGATCGGATGATCGCTGGCCAAGATGGGATGCGCGAGGCG
>NZ_JBVAPG010000495.1:0-556 GCF_055413685.1 Bradyrhizobium sp. LeoA1Lang
CGAGTCCGCGAGTTCATCGAGGAGATGATTCGCGAGGAGCTCGATGGCGTACTGGCGCGCCCGCGTTACGGTCGGCGCCAGAAGATCTGTGCCAGTGATGCGGAGCCGCAGCCCGTCGTCGGCCATCGGCACGGCAGCCGCGAGCGATCGCTGACCGGCACCTTTGGCAAGACCCAGATCACGGTGCCACGTGCGCGGCTGGAGCAGCCGGACGGCACGACCACCGAGTGGCGGAGCGGGACATTCAGAACCTACCAGCGGCGCACTCTGGCGGCCGACGCGCTGATCGCCGGCAGCTACCTGGCGGGCACCAACACCCGCCGGGTCCGGCGCGCGCTGAGCACGCGGGTCGCAGGCAGCGTGGGCAAGGACACGGTGAGCCGGGTGTGGCGCAAAGTGAAGAGCGACTGGGACGCCTGGAACGCCCGGTCGCGCGCCGAGGAGCCGAGCGTCCGTCTGATCCGCGACGGCACCGTGGTGCGCGTGCGGCGCGACCGCAAGGCCACATCGCGGCTGCTGCTGGTCGTCAGGGGCGTCCGTGCCGATGGCCACTCGC
>NZ_JBVAPG010000496.1:0-546 GCF_055413685.1 Bradyrhizobium sp. LeoA1Lang
AGCCTCCGGTCTTCTGCGTGTGGAAGTACTCCTCGACGACCCAGCGCATCCGATAGAGATCAACGGTTCTGCGCGCGTCGGCGATGTTGGTGACCGGATGGGTCGTCAGCAGTCGCCAGTGGATCGGCTTGCCACCCTCTGGCGTCGATGTCTCGCGCACATCGACCACGGCCAATGTGACCGTGTCGGGCAGATCGGCAGTTCCATGCAGCGGCTTGCGCAGGGTCACACGCGAGAAGCGGATTGCCAGTTCGCTGCTGCGCGCCTTGCGTCCCGGAGCCGCAGGAATGTTCACTTTGAGCCGACCTGCTTCGGGCAGACTATCGATGTGCGAGAACAGCAGATCAATCTGCTCCTCCTCGATCCGCCGGTTCTGGCAGGCCCGCACGATCAAATGCGTAGTCTGCGGACGGAACGCGAAGTGCGCGTAGATGTCGCTTTCCCGGTCCGATACCACCGTGATGCTCGCAGCCTCCGCCAGCACCTCTGCGGCGCGCCTCGTGCTATCGAGCCAACGTTGCGATTCCTTCTGTTTCGTCGTTCGCG
>NZ_JBVAPG010000497.1:0-545 GCF_055413685.1 Bradyrhizobium sp. LeoA1Lang
TGGCACCTTGGCCTTGAGCCTTTGACCGCGCGGCGCCCAGCCCCGCAGCGGCGCCATATTGGTTTTGGTCCAGGTCTCGTCGATGAACACCAGGCGAGACGGATCGATCCGCTCCCGATATTTGCTCTATTGCGTCCGCCGACGGGCAACATCGGGACGGTCCTGCTCGGCAGCAATCAGCGTCTTTTTTTGTGACTGAGCTTCTCGGCGTGGACGAAGTCCCACAGCGTCCGGTAATCGACCTTCAGGCCACGCTCGGCGAGCTCGGCCACCAGCCCGCGCAAGGTGAAATCGGCCGTCCGGCACCGTTGCACCAGCCAATCACGATGCTTTCCCGAAATCTTCTTCGGCTTGTAGCCGCCGATCTGATCCGGCTCGACGCTGCCGGTCCGGCGAAAGCGCTGCACCCAGAGAATGGCCGTGCTGATGCCTACACCAAATTGCGCCGCCGCCTGATGGCACGACAGGCCGCCCTCGCAGACGGCGTCAACCACGCGCTCACGCAGATCAGTCGAATACGCTCGCCCCATCCATGCCGGCCTCCT
>NZ_JBVAPG010000498.1:0-526 GCF_055413685.1 Bradyrhizobium sp. LeoA1Lang
TGTCGTCAAAGCCGTCGAAACGGGTCTGGCCCTTGGCGATCAATAGCGGCTCAAAGCTGCCGGCCCGGTCGCGTGGCACAGCTATGTCGATCTCGCCGTCCTCGGTCAGGATTGTCTTCGCGCTGGTCCCGTTACGGCTATTGCCGCTGCCGCGGCCGGCCGGGTCCCCCTTCTCGTAGCCAAGATGAGCGCTCAGCTCCGCACCAAGCGCCCGCTCAATCAGCGCCTTCTTCAGCTGCTTGAAAAGCCCGTCTGCGCCTGTGAGGTCTTCAGGCTTCTCATAGTTAGCAAGCAGTTGATCCAGCAGTTCAGGTGTAATGGTCGTGTCGGTCGTCATGTGAGTCTCCTCGGTAAGGTAAACTCACAGAAACCTGCTTACACATTCTTTCTGACACCCTCACAAAGCACTCGCCCGCAGCCATGGCAGCGCGATCCAGCTCGCGTTTTGTCTTGCTCACGCCCGCCGCAAATTTGTCGAGGTCTACAAGACGACGCAGTCGCCGTACGCGCGCGAGGTGATCGAACG
>NZ_JBVAPG010000499.1:0-520 GCF_055413685.1 Bradyrhizobium sp. LeoA1Lang
CAGCGTGGGTGTTGCGGATCCCGGCGAGCACGGTCGCGATGTGCCGGTCCATGCGGTCCAAGGGCGTCCCGCGCTGCGTATAGTTCCAGGCCAGCGCTGAGAGCCGGCGCTCGATCGTCGCGACCGAATTGGCCTGGCGATCGGCCGTCGCGGCGCCCGAGGCGCAGGCGGTGATGTAAAGCCCGACCGTCTGCGCCGACGGCGGCAGCACCTCGAGGCCCTGGCGCCGGCACCAAGCGGAAAAGTGCTTCCAGTCGGAGGCATACGCCCGGCGGGTGTTGGCCGAGCTCGCCGCCTCGACATAGCCGCGGGCGCGATCGGCGAGCCGTTCCAGATGCGCCGGCAGCCCGGTTTGTGATGGCGGGAGAGGGGAGGGGAGGTCCGCGTCGGACGGGGCGGCCGCGAGTGGTTCCGAAGCGGTCGCTGGAGGGTGGCTCATGCCGAGGCCTCCCAAGGATTGATCACCGTGGCGCCCGTATCCTCGAAATCCCCCACATTGCGGGTGACGAGGATGAGGTCG
>NZ_JBVAPG010000049.1:0-53224 GCF_055413685.1 Bradyrhizobium sp. LeoA1Lang
GGCTTCTCATAGTTAGCAAGCAGTTGATCCAGCAGTTCAGGTGTAATCGTCGTGTCGGTCGTCATGTGAGTCTCCTCGGTAAGGTAAACTCACAGAAACCTGCTTACACATTCTTTCTGACACCCTCAGGTCGTGGCAACGCCGCCTTTTCTCTCACGCGGCACCTTCGCGTACGCCTGCGCCCGCAACGCCGACCTCGATCCCCCCGGCGGACGCGATGGCCGCGCGCATGCCATTGATGAAGCGTGCGCGGGTGAACTGCGCCGCGCGCGCTTCGCAGGCCCGCCGCATCGAAAGCGCCCGCGGCGCCGTCAGCCAGTCCACTGCCGCCGCGATGTCCTCCGCCGTGAAGCCTGCCGGCAGCAGCAGCCCAGTCTCCCCATCGAGCACAGTCTCCAGCAGGCCGCCCTCGGCGACACCGATCACTGGCTTGCCTGCAGCCATGGATTCCACGGGTGACATGCCGAAATCTTCGTCCTTGGGCACGTAGATCGTAGCGACGGCACCCGCCACTAGCGAGCGCAATTCGCGTTCGCCGGTCCAGCCGACGAAGCGGATGTTTGGCGCTTCGGCCGCTCGACGCCGCAACGCCTCGGCGTCGTCGCCGCCCGAGGCGACGACCAGCTGCTTGCCGGGCAGCGCGCGGAAGGCATCAATGATCCTGTCGACGCGCTTCAGCGCCACCAGCCGCGCGGTCGAGAGATAGTAGCCCTGCGGCTCAGCGAAGGCGAAGCCCTCGGTGTCGCAGGGCGGATAGACCACGATGCTGTCTCGGCCGAGAAAGCGCTCAATCCGGCCGCGGACGTTTTCGGAATTGGCGACGATCAGGTGCATGCGGCCGACCGCGCGCTCATAGGCGCGCTGGAAGGCAGCGCCTATGCTCGCAAGGCCGAGCTTCTTCACCGGCGAGATTCCGTCGGCGAACGACTCGCGTTGATCGTAGAGGAAGCGCGGGGGTGTGTGGCAGTAATAGATGTTCCTGCCCGGGCGGTCCGCTGCCGGGGCGGCGAAGGGGGCGCAAACCCCTGAGAAGATACGAGTGTCGATGCTTTCTGCGCGCGCGCGCTGGCGCGCGAAGGCGAAGGCCAGCGCTGGCGCGTGCAGGCCGTAGCGGCGCAGGAGCGGCGAAAGGTTCAAATCGAGGCTCTCGGCGAGGAACAGCGTCCGCTCATAGCTTTCCGGCGTGGTGTAGCCATAGGTGATAGAGGCACCAAGCGCCTGCGCCAGCTCGAGCACCAGCCGCTCGCCGCCGCCGCGGATTGCGAAATAGTCGTGGAAGACGGCAGCAGACGTAAAGCTGCGTTGATTGATCATTTCGCGAACCGTACGGGCGAGGCTGCTGCATTTGTCCTGTGGCGATCCGGTTTTTTAAGTTGCGCCGGGCCGTCTTGCAATGCGCGGCATTTCCTTCGATTCACAGTCCCTTCCAGCCAAGCATGAGCGGTAATCGGGTGGTGTTCTCCGATCCATCTTCGACGCCGATCTCGATGAATCTGTTTGACGTAGTGCCGATCCTCGAAAAGATTTCGGCGATTGTTGCGTCCTCGCAGGACTGCGAAAATATGTGCGCGTTGTACTTGGCCGCGAACCGGGGGCCGCATTTGCGAAGCTGGCGCTCCAGCAGGTGGTCCTCGAAATCGATTGCCTCGAATTCCTTCGAGAGCCAAGTGTGGACCCGAATACTCTCGAGATGCTGCGCGTTCCAGTCGCTGGGGACCAGTTCGCTCGCGAGCTTGCGGATTTCTTCGCTCTCGCCGATGCGCCTGGCGGCGCCACCATCCTGCCGATCGCAGGCAGCGGCGAAAGAAGCTACGCGACACCAAAACTCTTCTCTGGCGAAACCGTCCGCCGGATACCGAGTCCGATTGTGTCAAGACGAGGGCTCGCTATCGCAGCTCGGATGTCGTTGCGTGTGGCTGCATTTTCACTTCGTCAGCAGCCAGCGCTTCATCTCCGATCAGCTTCCCGTGTTCCATGATCAGCCGGCGGGTGCAGAATTGCCGCACCATCCCCTCGGCATGACTCGCCAGCAGCACAATGGGGGTACGCCTGAACAGGCTCTCAATCCGCTGCTGCACCTTGTGCTGGAAATTGGCGTCACCGGCGCCGATGCCTTCGTCGATCAGGAGGATATCCGATTCCACGGCGGTGGAAACTGCGAACGCGAGACGCGTGAACATACCGGCGGAATAGGTGCGCACCGGCAGTTCCAGGAACTCACCCAGCTCAGTGAAATCGGCGATTTCCTCGACCTTCGATGCGATCTCGCGCCGGCTCATGCCGAGCATGTAGCCGCGCAGGTAGATATTCTCGATACCGGTCGCCTCGAAGTCCATTCCAGCAGTGGAATCGAGGAGCGCGCCGACCTTGCCCTCGATAAGGATGGAGCCCGCTCGCGGCTTGTAGATGCCGGAGAGGACGCGGAGCAGGGTCGTCTTGCCCGAGCCGTTGTGTCCGGACAGGGCGACGCGCTCGCCCTCCCGGATTTCGAGAGTGAGGCCGTCAATCGCGCGCACCGAAACAATGTCGCGGGCGCTGGTCATCACCCGGCCGCCGGTCGCCTGTGCAAGGATCCGGTTGCGCAGCGATCGCGCACTGGCACCGAAGATGGCGAATTCGACCGAAAGGTTAGCGATGCAAATGCGCGTCACGCCTCAGACCCAGTAGGAGATGCGCGCGTGGGCGCGGCGATAGAGCCAGGTGGTGAAGGTGAGCCCCACGAGCGCCAGCCCGATGCAGAACAGCCAACTTTGCACCGGAGGCTGTGCGCCGAGGAGTGGTTCGCGAACAATTGCGAGCAGGTGGTAGAACGGATTCAACGCCACGAACGCGGGCCGATGCGACATCACCGAGGGTGACCAGAAGACCGGTGTCACGAAGAACACCACCTGGATGACATTGGTGATTACCGGTGGCATGTCGCGATAGCGGGTCGACAGAATGGCCGAGGCAAGGGCGATCCAGGCGGTGTTGATCAGAAACAGAGTGAAGCCAGGCAGGAACAGGATCACGCTCCAGCCCAGCGAGATCCGGAACACGGCGACGATGAAGACATAAATGGCCATGTTGAACAGCCAAATGAACACGTTGCGCGCCATCATGCGGTAGAAGTGGACGCTCACCGGCACAGGCACGTTGCGGATGAAGCTCTCTGCGGAGATGAAGGCCAGCGCGCCCTCGTTGATGCAACTCGTCAGCAAGCCCCAGAAGATGATACCGATGGCGATATAGGGCAAGGTGTCGCCGACGTCCTGGCGGAACAGGGTGGAGAACACCAGGCCCATGGCTCCGATCATGATGCCCATGGTCAGCGTCAGCCAGAACGGGCCGAGCATTGAGCGGCGGAAGCGCTGGCGGATGTCGTGGTACGCGAGATGGCCCCACAGCGGATAGCGCCGCGCGCCATCCATCAGGTCCGCCATGGCCTGCCGCGGCACAGCCTCCGCCGTGATGCGGACGACGGGTTTCCCGAGGTCAAAATCGGCAGATGTCACGGTCAATCAGCGGCGCCCAATGGTCAGTGGAGCGGATCGCGCCACCCATTAGGATTATTCTTGGCGTAAAGCAACCGCGGATAAGCTGATGATCCGCCGGATTTTTTGAGCTGTAGGGACCAACTCGGAATTGGCAGGCTACGGGTCGAGCGAGGGAAAAAGACGATTCCCAACAAAGACGATTCCTGACGGTTCGGCGAGAGCTTTTCACCGAGCGTTTCGGATAGCAGACCCGTGCGGCTCGCTCGCGGCCGCGCGCAGCGCCGCCAGTATCGTGCTTCGACTTTTCAGCACGAAGTTTTCCGCCGCGGCCAAGGCTCGGACTCCCATTGTATTTCGAAATTCGACGTCGTGGTAGAGCCTCCGCAATGCGCTCGCGGCTTCCGTGATACTTGGCTCTGCCCAGCAGCCAAGGGATCGATCATAGACGCCTTGGGGATCGTCAACCAAGACCTGGTGGCTGTCGATCAGGATGCTATCGTGCGACGACATGAAATCTATGTTGCCTGACCACTTTGTAGCGATCACCGGCTTGCCCGCGGCCATCGCTTCGAGAATCGTGAGACCGAAGCCTTCAGATCGATGCAGGGAAACGTAGACGTCCGCAGCGTCGATCGTCAGGTTCATCGGAATCGAAACATCTGAGATCAGGTGAACGTTATCGTGCACAGCGATTTGGCGCTGCAATGCCTCGGCACCGCGCGGATAGGCGTGGAGATCAAGACAGCGCAGCACAAGACGGGCTGAAGGGTCGTTCCCGAACGCCTCTTTGAAAGCGGCAAGCGCCGCTATAGGATTCTTGCGCTCGAAATTCGACTGCATGGCGAAGCCAAAGGCAACGACAAATGCGGATTCCGGCAGATCCAACATCAGCCGGGCGGCCCTCCTGGCGTCAGCAGTTTGACCATCCCTTGACCTCGGGGAAGCGACGTGAGGCACCACGCGCACCGGCCGGTCGATGGCGCGGGAGATAGCGTCGGCGGAGAAGCTGGACGGTGCCCAAATCTCGTGAAGGAAGCGCGCTCCGTCGATCCAGCCAGCAGGCACTGTCTCCAGTTCCCAAGCCCAATATCCGATCATCAGCTTCTTGCGAACGCGAGCCTGACCTATGCGCCAGAGGGCCCGTGTCACCTGTGGCCCATTGATGTGCAAAATAAGAATGCCGCGGCCATCCCTCGGATCGGACCCGAAGTTTTCAAAAGGAACATCTGCGTTGACTTTGAAGTGCTTACTCAGATCTATCGTGCCAACCCGGTATCCTGCTTGTTGCAGGGCGGAGATGCACAGTCGTGCCGATTGACCGAGCCCTGTCGGGCTCTTGAGCAGGCCGGCTACAACGATGTTGTCGAGCTCGGGGACTGCCTCGCCGGCCGTTGGCATGAGGCGACGTAGCAGGTCCGATTTGATTTCCGCCAGCCGAAGCTGCCATCCCGGCGGGACTGCTTCGCTCGACAGCCGAGTGGCCATATCGTTTCTCATGCCGTATAAGAATTTCTGCAGGTCGTAAGCTGTAGCTGGAAGGAGATACCGATTCCCGCACGGTCACTAATGGAATATCTGATCGATTCGCGGCAGGCGGTTGACAGAGCTATAGAGGACGACTGCGGTTCCAAAGTAGATCGCGCCGTTGCCATCATCGTTGCGGCACTCGCTCAAGGCAAGCCCATGGTGTGCGGCAACGGCGGTTCGGCTAGCGATGCCATGCACATCACGGGAGCGCTTTTCGGACGTTTCCTGAAGGAGCGCAACGCCATCAATTGCGCGATGTGGTATTCGGTTCGGGTGATTACCCGATGCGCGAAGTGACGCCTCTGTCGCAGGAGGCACTGTAATCTGGGATGTTCGAACGTGTTGTCGGGCACTCGTTGGGGGCGGTGGTGACTTTAAAGGTTCTCATAATCTCGTCGCATCGCACGAATTGCGGCATCGCCGCCTATAGCGAGGTGCTCAAGACGCTACTCGAAACGCGTTTTGAGGTAACCATTGCTCCTCTGGATCAAACGATCTTAAAGCGCACGGAACCGCACGTCGTTACCGCGGGTGATCAGCAAATCAGGGCTATTTGCGACAGCTTTGAGAAATACGACGTCGTCAATCTCCAATGGGAGCCGGGGCTTTTGGGCGGCCGGGATCTCGATATGGCTCGCCGCTTCGAGATGATAGTCGATGCAGCGGACCGGTTGGTGCTGACTGTGCACACTGCAGTCCCATACCCCGAGGGCCGTGGTCCTATTGACTTTGCTCGATTTGTTCGGAATCGCGGTTGGCGGCGGGCTGCCAGATTTCCGTTTCATCAGCGTTTCGAAAGACTAACTTACAAGGCGATTGAAAAACGCGCGCGATCGCCGCGACCTTTCTTTGTCGCTACTCACACCCAGCGTGAGCGTGACTTCTTCAAGCAGGTGGCGCGGGTACCTCATGTTTTTGATCATCCGTTATGCCACCTCCGCGCCCGCTGGCCTTCTCAACTGGAAAAGGAAGGGCCAGCCGTGCGTGAGGAGCTTGGCAAGCGTTTCCCTGGCAAAAATACGTTCATTGGCGTTTTCGGATTTTTGTCGGAATACAAAGGCATTATGACTGCCATTAAGGCCATGAGGCACCTCGGACCGGAGTATCAGCTCTTGATATACGGAGGCGTGCACCCCGAGACGATCAAGCCCAAGGCCTCGATTGATCCTTACATCAAGCAAATCCTGGAGGAGATCGAGCGGGGGGAGTCTGGGACTCGGGGTAATCCTAAGGCTAATTCTGATCTGCTCGGCAGGATCAGTTTCTTGGGCGCCCCGAGAGCCGACTATGATTTTGCATTGGCTGTGAAGGCCGTTGACATCTGCCTCTTTCCATATCTCGAGGTAGGGCAGAGCGGATCCGGCCCGGCCTCACATGCAATCGAACTTGGCAAACCCACCATTCTCACGCGCACACGTGCCTTCGTCGAGCTGGAGAAATATTTCCCTGCACAGTTCGAGATGATAGACGTCGGCAATTATATCGAGCTCGCTCAAACGATTGGGAAGTTGAGTCAAACCAAGAACACAAGGCCACAGCCCGGCTACAATTCCGAAACATTGGCAAACTTCTACGGGGACCTGTTCAGTCGTTGTGCAGGTGCCCAGGGAGGTCATCAGAGCCTCACGAACCCGGAACCTATTACGCTGAGAGCGGCGGAGTGAAAAAGCCGCCCGCGCGCCATCGATACTGTCTTTTTCGTCCGCGAACGATTATGAAGCCTCACCACCTTCAATAAACGATCCCCGACGGGCGAAAGCTACCATGAACGGCGTATATCTCGGACGTGACCGCCTGCTGGTCCACACAAATTGGGGGGCCAAGTTGGTAGTCCCCTCCTTTAATATCGACGTGGCTCTCGGCGTGATCCGCGATGGTGTTATCGAGCCCTGGACAACCAGGCTGGTTCAAGAATTGCTCGGCGAGGGGCAGCATTATTTAAATGCCGGCGGAAATTTTGGCTACTATATGGTTCTAGGCGGGCAGCGGGTGGGGCCGTCCGGATCGGTGAAGGTCGTTGAGCCAAACCCTTACATCGTTCCGTACCTGATGATGAACGTGTTCTACGGCGGCATACCTGATCGCACGCACGTGTATAAATGCGCCCTTGGCAATACAACGGGTGAGACCATCACGTTTGCCTTTGATCCGCAATATCTCGGTGGTGGTGGTGCCAGCCGTGAGAGCGGCCAGACGTTTGTGGTTGACAGTTTCGAGGATGCTCGTTGGTCCGCGGAATCGATTTCGCCGCTGTTCGATGAGAATGACCGTCTCATCTTGGGCAAAGGGCTGATGCTTCATTTCGAGACCAAGACGCGTACGATCGACGCAATTTGCGATGGCGGGCCACCGCTGGATCTGATCCACTTGGACATCGAGGGCGCCGAGCCCTTGGCGCTGGCTGGAGCTCGCGAGACCATATCCCGTTCACCGAACCTGCGCCTCATTACTGAATGGTGCGCGAATCATTTTGCGCAAGCGTCGCAGACCTCACAAGAGGCATTTCGCTCGTTCTGGAATCAGGCGGCTGACCTGGGCTTTCGGCCACGACAACTGCTGCCAAAGATTGAACCGGATGGCGGAGTCTATGTTTCGTCTCCCTTAGACTTCGCATATATGACGGAGTTCGCCCCGCACTCTGATTATGTGTGGGTGAAGGCCAGCCACGACCCTTGGGGGAAATGATCGCAAACAAGCGGTTGCCGTTTCCAGCGAATAAAGCTGGGAATGCCGGAGGTGATTTGGTTGAGGTTCGTGGAAATGCATGCGGTTTCGGGCACTGCTTAATCGCGCCCGGCACGCCATCTCGATCTTGGACTGCGGACGCGTGGTCCACCTGCGATCGATTTTATTTGCTGATTAATCTGCCAGCAAATGAGTGAACGTCACAACAGTTATGGTTCCGTCCGGAGCGGCGACGGTGGACCACTGCCGAGAAGCATCGGATCGTGGAGGAGAGTTGGGCGCCCGCGGCAAGCGTTGTTGGGGTTGCGCGCCGCCGACATGATCTTCACCCTAATCTGCTTACAGCTTGGCGGCGGCAGGCGCGCTCGGGGTCCTCGCCTGCGAGCCTGAGCCGCCGTCGCGGCAGGATGATGAAGTCCGCTTTGTGGCGGTCTCGGTTACGCCGAACCGGCAGCCGTTGACGGCGCCCACCGGGGTCTGCGGTGCGATCGAGATCGAGTTCGCAGCCGAGCTCGGATGCAGATCGCAGGCGCGGTTGACGCGGCGACGCTGAAGGCAGCAGTGTTGGTATTGGTGGATGGACCGCCGCGATGATACCGCTGCCGGCGTGCGTGCGGGTATGGCTCGCGACTGGCTATACCGACATGCGGAAGGGTTTTCCGTCGTTGACCCTGCAGGTTCGGGAGATATTGCATCGCGACCCGCTCAGCGGCCACCTGTTTTGCTTCCGTGGTTGTCGCGGCAATCTGCTGAAGGTGATCTGGCATGATGGCCAGGTGTCGTCCCGTTCACTCGGAAGTGAGACCTTTAAGCACGCTGACGAACCGCGGCAGTGGGCCACGACCTCTATCTGCTGAGCGAGGTCGTTGGGCTCTAAGACGAGAACCTCAAGTATCGCGGGTGGTCGGATTGCTTCAGCTATCGGATCGTCGACAACCCGCCACGATTGGGACTGATCCTCGGGGCGCTGGCTGCTTTATTTGGAAACGTCCGCCAAGCTATTGAAATCGTTAGAGGGCTTTTTGGGGCATTTTTCCAAATGCGCTTTGAAATCGTTGAATAATCAAGCGGATTTTGATTCCGCCATTCGGAGGTTCGATCCCTCCCGCCCCCGCCAATCCTAAAAAGATCAGTAAAATCAATGGCTTATATGTTCGAAATATCCGAAGATCGATTGCGTTGAGCAGATCGATTGCGTTGACGAAAATCGAACCTCAAAAACGCGAAAAGCGCTCGACCTCGCTGTTTAAGTCGCCTGAAACCTCAATCACCGCGTACCCGTTCGGCGCGCGGTTTCGCGTCGGGCTATTGCTCGATGTAGCGCGCGATCTCGTTTCTCATCACCACTACCGAGTGGCCGTGTTTATTGGCTCTGAGATCGCCGCGTGCGACCATGCGGTCGAGTTTCGCAAGCGCGATATCCGCAACACGGCAGCCGCCTCCTTGCGCGCCAGGAAACACCGTAGTGATGACGATGGTGCCGAGGTCTCGCGCCTAGCCTTGCCTGCCCGCGTCATCATGTCCGCATCCATGGTGCGATCCGTTTTCTTTCGCCTCTTCGACCCCCGGTCGTCCGGTTCCATGACTCTACTGACGGCTGCAACAATTATTCCGCATTGCGTAAGGATGCGATCGGCTAGTTAAACGGGAAGCAGGGCCTTCTCGATCGTAGCATTACCAGTTTTGATTCCTCAGCCGATAGGAAACTGGACTCAAAAAGGCTCGGTCGTCTGACCAGCGTCGCGTGAGAGACGCGAGGAAATTGCCTTGGCGGTAGAGCGCTTCATCCCTAAAATCCAGCCACCACCGCCAGGTGCTTCGGAAATCGAGCTCAGTCACTAGGAGTAGAAGCTATGCCCAAGCCGGAAAGCTTCCCAATCGACAAGATTTATGTTCCCGTGAAGAGGAAGAAGGCTGTCAAGCCTGAGCTCGTTCAAGAAATCGCGGAAAGTATTTTAGAAATCGGACAACAAGCCCCCATTCTCGTTCGGCCCGACGAAGGCCGGTTCGTTCTGGTCGAGGGACTGCATCGGTTCGAAGCCTGCAAGGCTCTTGGCGAAAGAACTATCATCGGGGTCTTGGTCTCGGCTGAGATCATGCATCAAAAGACGCTTTTGTCAGACAGCGCTGAAGCAGAAGCAGAGCGCGACAAGATGGCGCGATTGAAAAGACTGCGCCTCGAAAAGGAGGCTGCCGCGCGATCAGCCGCTGCTTCAGAGGCCGTCATGGAGACGCAATCGGCGGAGCTTTTGCGAAAACCTTCGGAGAAGGGTATCCGGAACGTTCCCAAGGCATCGCGAATCCAATTAGATCGCAGGACTTCAGGATCAACACCAAGAACGTTGTCGGAATGGCTCACGCAACAAAAGCGCAATGGCGGTCGTTATTGATCGCCCGCTCCGCCGCGACCACCGGCCTCGAGCGGGCTTGAGCCAATAACCTAATGGCCATCTAGGCAATCGTCTTGAGATAGAGGCTCGGGTCGAAATATTTGTTGGCTGGGGTGAAATCCTTGATGCCAGCGTTCGCCATGAAGAAATCGGTGGACTGCTGCAGCCAGTTTGTAATCGTGTTGTCGGAGTATAGCCGCTTCCAATCGTGCGACGTGAACATCTTCTGCGCCTTGAACGATTCGTTGATATCGGCGAGTGGCGTCTGGCTATAGTGGTTCTTCTGCAGTGCTTCCATCGCTTCCTTGCTGTTCGCGATGATGTGGTCGTTGGCTTCAGCCCATCCCTTGATGAGCTTGGCAAGCGTTTCCTTGTTGGGTTCGTAGTAGTCGTTGCGGGCGGCCCAGCCGCCGATGATGGCAGCCTGCGGATAGTAAGCTGAGGCGTCCGCCAATTTCACCGCGCCCGGAACCTTGTCGCGCACGGTCACATTGAACGGAACCCAGAGCGCTACGGCTGGTACGGCGCCGGAGATGAACGCCGTTACCGCCGCGGGCATCGTCTGGTTCATGAGTTCTATCTCTTTCGGGTCGACATTGTTGGCGCGGAGCGCCTTGTCGAGAAACACATGCGCGGTCGTGCCGGTTGCCGTCGCGATGCGTTTTCCCTTCAAGTCTGCGAAGGATTTGATGCCCTGGTCGGAACGCACCCAAAGTTGAGCGGTAGCCACCTCGATATCGTTGATCAGGAATACCTTGCCTTGCCCGCGCGCCGGGAAGTTCGACAGCACGGCGCCGGTTGCCAGCAGGTCGAGACTGCCGCCGATCAGCGCCTGAAAGATCTCGAGGCCGGTGTTGAACTGGCGCAATTCAAGATCGAGCCCCTGCTTATCGAAGGTGCCGCGATCCATGCCGGTCCATATCTGTCCGTCAACGGCAACGGTGTGCAGATAGCCCACCCGAATCTTGGTTTTTGCCTGCGCGATCGCGGGAGCACACGCCGCAAAGCTGCCGAGCCCGATGCCGGCTGCCGCCGTCAGGAATTGCCGTCGATCCATGTGTTTCCCTCCCGCCATCTTGTTATCTATTCCGAAAATGAAACCGGTCGCATTTGCGCCTGCTGTGCCCGGTATTCGCTCATCACGAGCTCTCTGATGTAACTCCTCAGCTCGCCGAACTCCGGCCTTTCCTGAATCGTTTCGTCGCGCGGATAGGCAAAGGGCACGTCGATGATCTTCTTGATCCGCGCGGGACGCGCCGTCACCACGACTATCCGAGAGGCGAGGAAAATCGCCTCTTCGACGGAGTGGGTGATGAGCATGACGGTCTTGCCCTCGGTCGCGAGCACCTTGAGCAGCAGGTTCTGCATGTTGGCGCGGGTCTGCGCGTCGAGAGCCCCGAACGGCTCGTCCATCAGGAGAAATTGCGGCTTCACCGCATAAGCGCGGGCAATAGCCCGCCGCTGTCGCATGCCGCCAGAGAGATGCTTGGGGTAGGAATTCGCAAAATCCCCAAGACCCATGAGATCGATATAGTGGTCGCAGATCGCGTCGCGTTCCGCGACCGGAACACGATTGGCCTTGAGCTGCAGACCGAAGGCGATGTTCTGTTTGACGGTGAGCCAGGGGAAGACGCCGTACTCCTGAAAAATCACGCCGCGTTCCGGGCCGGGACCCCGGACCGGCTCGCCTTCGAACAGCACCCGGCCTGTGGTCGGCTTCTGAAAGCCGGCCAGCATGCTCATCATGGTGGTTTTGCCGCAACCGGAAGGTCCGATCACCGCAATGAAGTCGCCTTCATGAATGTCGCAGGTGACGTTATCGACGACCGAGAGCCTGCCTTTCGGCGTATCGAAGGCGAGCGAGACGTGGTCGAACTGTGCGCGCTTGGCGGACTTCACGATGCCGTTCATGCGATCGCTCGCTCCTGCCACACCAGCAATCTGGCGCTGATCCGGCGCAGGATCAGATCCATGATCAGGGCGATGCAGCCGATGCAGATAATTCCGACATAGATCACGTCGAGCAGGAAATAGGTGGACGCGTTCTGGATCATGGCACCAAGTCCACGCTGCGCGGCGACAAGCTCTGATGCAACCAGCGTTGCCCACGCCACGCCCAGCGCGACCCGCAACGCGGTGAGGATATGTGGCACCGTCAAGGGGATGATGACTTTGCGAAATATCTCGATCTCGCCGGCGCCCAGCGTCTTCGCGACGCGGATATAGAGAGGCGTGATCTGCGAGACGCCTTCATACATCACGATAACTCCCGAGAAGAACGCGGCGTAGAACAGAATGACGAGCTTCGCCGGCTCGTCGACACCGAAATAGACGATCACGAGTGGGATCAGGGCGATCGGCGGCAGGGCGCGAAAAAAATTGATCATCGGGTCGGCGAGGATGCGCGCCGGCCGATACCAGCCGAGCAGGAAGCCGACGGGGACCGCGACCATGATGCCGAGGATCACCCCCAGAAAGACACGCCGCGTCGACGACCAAATGTCGAGCAGCAGATTGTCGTGCAGCAGGAGATCAACGAACTTGGCCGCAACCTGGTGCGGCGAGGGTATCAGCGCTTCGTTGACCAATCCGCTCCAGCGCACTGCGTACCAAAGCACGACTGCGCCGATCCACGGGATGGACCCCAACAACAAGCGCATTGCGGTGCTGCCCTTTATCAAGCGTTTCCAACTGTGTTTGTGATTGATTGATGTGCTATCATACGATAAATAGGATGACTATACAAGAGGGCTATTTCCGCGGGATGCTGCCGATGACATCGCCGAAATTCACCGTCCGCAACGTCCAGGCCTTCTGCTACCGCTATCCGTTGGCGACGCCGGTCGTGACGTCGTTCGGTCGGATGCTCAACCGGCCGGCGGTGTTCGTTCGTGTCGAAGATGAGGACGGTTACGTCGGCTGGGGCGAGGTCTGGTCGAACTTCCCGTCGACTGGAGCCGAGCACCGGACGCGGCTCGTCAACGAGATTCTCGCGCCCGCCATCCACGGTCGTGGCGTCAGCGAGCCAGCGGAGCTGTTTGCGGCGATGACCGAGGGAACCGCGGTACTGGCGCTGCAATCGGGCGAACCAGGTCCCTTTGCCCAGGCGATTGCCGGCATCGATCTTGCGTTTTGGGATATTCACGCGCGACGCCGCAAGGTCCCGCTGTGGAAATTACTCGGCGGGACCGGTAACAGAATTAAAGTCTACGCCAGCGGGATCAATCCGATCGGCTCGCGGCAGACGGCAGAAGCGGCGCTGCGGCGCGGACACCTCGCCCTCAAGCTGAAGGTCGGATTTGATCCGGCAACGGATCGTTCCAACCTTGCTGCGCTTCGCGACATTGTAGGCGCAGGTGTATTGGCTGCGGACGCCAATCAGGCCTGGTCTCTCGCGCGCGCGCTCGAACTGGCGCCCTCTTACGGAGAGTTTGGCCTTGCCTGGCTCGAAGAGCCGATCCGCGCCGACCGACCATGGCACGAGTGGCAAACCTTGAGCGAGCAAGCTGGCGTGCCGTTGGCCGCAGGAGAGAACATTGCGAGTTCTGCGGGGTTCGATCAGGCGCTCCACGATCGCGTGTTGCGAGTCGTGCAGCCCGATATAGCCAAATGGGGCGGATTGACCGTGGGCTCGAAGATCGCGCGCTCCATCCTGGCGGCCGACAAGATTTTCTGTCCGCATTATCTGGGCGGCGGGATTGGCCTCTTGGCGTCGGCGCATCTGCTTGCCGGGGTCGGTGGCGCGGGCATGCTGGAAGTCGATTCCAACGATAATCCGCTGCGCGACCGGCTTTGCGGGCCGGTCGCCGATGTGAAGAACGGCGCCGTAACGTTGAGTGAGGAGCCGGGCCTGGGAATAGAACCGGACCTCTCGTGGATCGAAGAGTATCGGACAGCTTGATCTGGCGGGCGGTTCGTTCTGCAGCGTATTCGTCCGAAAGGACGTGAGACCGTTTCGGCGATCGCCGATCGGGCAGGCTGGCGACACGTTCTTCCTATGAGAGCCAGGGAGCGGCGGGCAGGATGGATTTGATTTCCGATAGCCACATTCCGAAATATGCGCAGATTGCCGATATCTTCCGGCAGCGAATTGCCCGGGGAGTCTGGGCGCAAGGCTCGCGCCTGCCGGCAAACGAGATGCTTGCAGCCGAGTTCGGTGTTTCGCGAGTGACCATCAGACAAGCGGTCGAACTTCTTGCCCGCGACGGCGTGATCCAGGCACGGCAAGGCCGTGGCACCTTCGTAACCGGTATGCTCAAGCAGGACCGCTGGTTGAAGGTCGAGACGAGTCTTGCCGATCTCGCCGAGGTCTATCGCGACACGTCCCCCGAGATCATCAACATTTCAGAGAGCCACACTGATGCACCGTTGCTCCCGGAGGACGGCCGGCCGGCGGAACGCTACGTGTTCATGCGACGGGTGCATTCACACAACAAGCAGCCTTACTGCGTGATCTCGATATATCTCGACGAGAAGCTCTTCCGCAGAAGTCCGGACCGCTTCCGAACCGAGACGGTGATTCCGCTGCTCAAGGAGCTGAAATCTCCTGCGATCGAGACAGCGCGACAAACCCTGACGATCGGAATGGCCGATCTCGACGCCGCGAAACTGTTGCGAATTCCCTTGAACTCACCTGTGGCCGAGGTTCGGCGTGTGTTTGCGAGCGCCGATCGTCGTGTGATCTATCTGGGCGAAGTAACCTACCGCGGCGACTTTGTCCGGCTTGATATCGATCTGCGGCCTTGAAGTGCGCGTCTAGCGCGAGAACAGCTCCTGATTGCGCCGCTCAAGCTCCTCTCCGTAGGTCCGCAGGACGTGCGCTTCGCTCACCGTTCCAATTGCCGCGCGATGGTTGACGCGATCGACGACGGCGAGCACGTCGGCCTCGCTTTGTTCGAAGGTCTTGAGAATCTCGCGAATCGAAGTATTGGGCAGCACGAATTCGTCATTTTGCCGGGCGATTGCGCCGAGCGGCGAATCCTCTGCAGCCTCGGTCAGGTGCAGGTCTGCCGACGAGACGATGCCGGCATAGGTTCCCTTTGCGTCGCGCAGCACGATCTGCCTGACTTGCACCGGAGAGAAGATCCTCTGAGCTTCCGCGATTGACATGCTGCTCGGCGCACTGTCGAAATCGGCTCGCATCAGGGAGCTGGCGTTCAATTGGCGGACCCAGCCAACGTCCTGAGGGCCGCGGATGACCTCGCCTCGGAGATGAAAGCGCCACGTCGCGAAATTGTAGCCGAACAATTCGCGTACCGTCAGCGCGCAGACAGAGGAGGCAATGACGGCACCAACGGTCACCGAAAAATCGCCGGTGATCTCCAGCGCCAGGCAAATCATGCTGATCGGTGCGCCGAGCACTCCCGTTCCGAAAGCCGCAAGCGCGGCAATAGCGGCCGTTCCCGGTTGCAGGGCAAACGCCGGCAGCAGGCTGCTCATTAGCGTGCTGTAAAACTGACCAATCAGCGCGCCCAGCAACAGCGAGGCGAAGAACAAGCCGCCGCGGAAACCAGACCCGAGAGAGATTGCGGACGCCAGCGTCTTGAGCAGGATGATCGAGGCCAATAGCGTCCACGTTGGATTGCTCAAGAGCTGGATCTGCATCGCACCATGTCCCGCCCCCAGCACCGCAGGCGTCAGCAGCGCCAACGAGCCGAGCAGCGCTCCGCCGGCGATCGGCCTGAGAAAGCCATTGAAAGCGGACAGGCGTTGAAAGCAACGCTCGGAGAACGCGACGGCCAACATCGTGATGACGCTGGCAAAGGCACAGAGCAGACCGATCATCATCGTCTGCCCGACCATCTCGGCTGAAACCGGAGAGGGAAAACCGGGAACCATCAGGAAGGATTGATGGGTGAGGTGTCTTGCGACAAGCCATGAAGCAACTGCGCTCGCGATAACGGGCACGAGGCTGGCCGAGGTATATGCGCCGAGAATGACTTCGAACGCGTAGAAAGCGCCGGCCAGCGGCGCGGAAAATGCGGCGCTGATTGCGCCTGCCGCCCCACAAGCGACCAGAAGCCGCATATCGCTCCGTCGTGCCGCGAGCCGCTGTCCGAACAACGACCCAAAGGCTGCGCATATTTGGGTGTATCCCGCTTCCAGCCCCACCGATCCGCCGAAGCCGTTCGAAAGCAGTGTCTGGATAGAAATCAGCAGACTGCCGCGCATCGACAGGTGGCCGCCATAGAGTGCATTTGCCTCTATCGCATCGGCAAGCTGCTGTCCCCTGAGTTTGCGTGAAAAGAAAACCGCAATGAGCGCAAGGATGGCGCCGCCGATAATGGGGACAAGCAACGCGCGCTGCCACAAGATGAACTTTGCCGAACTGAGATGTTCATCGAACGGGATATCGAACAAGAGCGCGTGCGCAGCCTGGCTCAGTTTCGATATGGATACGACGAGAAGTCCGCTCAGAAGCCCGACGACGATGGCGACTGCAACCAGACCGGTCTCGCGGTTGCGGACAAAATTGCGCAAGCCTGACGGAAGACGACGGCCAGTTGCGGCGCTTTGTTTCGCGCCGAGCTCGGGTGCTGCCAAAGTGGTCATTGAAAACTCGCGTCGACGTCGCAGCCGAGAGGCTGACATTCACGATGGCGAGCTTTCGGGGGCGCTAATTCGCGCTCCCTGGTCGACGGTCTTGGGTAGTTGCTGCAATTGGCAGGGGCTGGAGGCATTCGAACTCCGCACCGGAAATTCGGCAAATCTGGATTGACGAATGTCATCCTAATAGTAATATGATATGTAGACAAGATGACAAATGGCGCCGCGTGGCGCTCGTTGCGACAGCGCGCGAGTGCGGCCATCCACGCCATTGACGAGTCGAAGCCGATGATTGCACCAGGCCAAGGGGAAAGCGTGCGCAATGATGGTCGCGTGGACGGCTGCTGCGCGCCAAGATCTTCCCGACAGGGATGCGCCACCCTGGAGGAGCGATGGCTAAGCGTCAGTGGATTCATGCCCCGCCGAAGTGAAGCTGTCTCTATCCCGGTAGGTCGCGCCGAGATGGGGACGGACGCCCCTGTCTTTGAGGCTGATGGCGAAGCCCCGCGAAGGCGCCTGACCCTCAAGCCGTTTGCCCTCGATGCCGTGACCGTTACGAACGAACGCTTCGCCGCGTTCGTTCGGGAGACGGGCTATGTCACCGACGCCGAACGGCTTGGTTGGTCCTTCGTCTTCTATCAACATCTTGCTGGCGGAGCCGATCAATATCCGCGCGTTCAGGGCGCCGACTGGTGGTGTCGCGTGGACGGTGCGTTTTGGGCGGCGCCGGAGGGCGGGGCTTCGAACATTTCGGAGCGGCTGGATCATCCGGTCGTTCATGTTTCGCATGTGGATGCCCAGCGCTTTGCGTCGTGGAGTGGTGGTCGTCTTCCCAGCGAGGCTGAGTGGGAGCATGCGGCGCGTGGCGGCCTTGAAGGTGCGCTATTTCCCTGGGGCAATCGGGAGCCTGACGACCGGTCATACTTTCCATGCAACATCTGGCAAGGAGACTTCCCATCCAGAAATACCCTTGCGGACGGTTACTTCTCTACGGCGCCGGCGCGGTCGTTCGCGCCCAACGGCTATGGACTCTATAATTGCAGCGGCAATGTCTGGGAATGGTGCGCAAACGCCTATCGCGTTTCTTCGCTCAAACGTGCGGCGCAAATGACCAACGCCACCGCGCTACGTGACGGATGGCGCGTGCTGAAAGGCGGTTCGTTTCTCTGTCATCGCTCATACTGCTACCGCTATCGCATCGCTGCGCGCACCGGAAATCCACCCGACACGAGCACCTCCCATATCGGGTTTCGTGTCGCTTACGATCTTTGATCGGCATTCGTCGGCGGGCTCGATCCCGATACTCCAAAGGAAGGCATGATGTATCCAAGCGTTCTTCTTCAAGTTGCCGGCGTGTGGCGTGAGGCCTGCGGCGGGATCGCGCATCCAATCCTCAATCCGGCCACGGGAGAGGAAATCGGGAGGTACCCCGTCGCGGCGCAGGCCGATTTGGACGAAACCCTGCTGGCGGCAGATCGCGGTTTCAAGCAGTGGCGCGCAGTGTCGCCGTATGAGCGGGGCCAGATCCTCCGAAAATCGGCAAGCCTGTTACGGGAGCGGGCCGAAACTATCGCGCGCATCATGACGATTGAGCAAGGCAAGCCTCTCGCCGAGGCGCGGCTCGAGATTGCAGCGGGTGCCGACTTCATCGATTGGGCAGCAGAGGAAGGGCGGCGCGTCTATGGCCGTGTCATACCGGCTCGCGGGCCTGGCGTGGCGCAACTGGTCGTTCGCGAGCCGGTCGGTCCCGTCGCCGCCTTTACGCCGTGGAATTTTCCGATCGTCCAGGCGGCACGCAAGGTTGCGAGCGCGCTGTCCACGGGATGCTCGGTAATCCTGAAAGGTCCGGAGGAGGCGCCAGCCAGTTGTGCCGAGATGGTAAGGGCATTCCTGGATGCCGGTGTTCCAGCCGATGCGCTGTCGTTTGTGCTTGGATCTCCGGCCGAGATTTCATCCTATCTGATCGCGCATCCAGTGATCAGAAAGATCTCGTTCACCGGTTCGACCGTGGTCGGCAAGACTCTTGCGGCGCTGGCGGGCCAGCACATGAAACGGGCCACGATGGAGCTCGGCGGACATGCGCCGGCTTTGATTTTCGCGGATGCCGATCTGGACAGGGCGGTGACGACCCTTGCGGCGAACAAGTTCCGAAACGCCGGGCAGGTTTGCATTTCCCCCAGTCGTTTCCTGGTCCAGGCTTCCGTCATGGATCAGTTCATCGAGAAGTTCGTGGCGACAGCCAGGCAGGTGAGGGTCGGCGATGGCCTTGATCCACAGACAACGATGGGGCCACTCGCGCATGAGCGGCGACTTCTCGCCATGGAGCAATTGGTGAGCGATGCTCGCGAGCAGGGCGCGGAAATTCGCCTCGGTGGCGGACGGTTCGGCAATCGCGGATATTTCTTCGAGCCGACCGTCATCGCCAACGCTTCTCTCGACGTGCGCGTGATGAATGAAGAGCCGTTCGGCCCGATCGCCGTGATACGTCCATT
Organism: Bradyrhizobium sp. LeoA1Lang; assembly: GCF_055413685.1. Taxonomy (NCBI): domain Bacteria; kingdom Pseudomonadati; phylum Pseudomonadota; class Alphaproteobacteria; order Hyphomicrobiales; family Nitrobacteraceae; genus Bradyrhizobium; species Bradyrhizobium sp. LeoA1Lang. Next base: position 19,117 of record NZ_JBVAPG010000049.1, read on the forward strand.
CTACGACGTGGACGAGGCGATCGGCGAGGCGAACCGACTCCCGTTCGGCCTTGCGGCCTATGCGTATACCCGCTCGATGAGCGTCGCCGACAAGCTCGCCGCCAGTGTCGAATGTGGAATGATATCGATCAATCACCACGGTCTTGGTCTCCCCGAAAATCCGTTCGGCGGCGTCAAGGACTCGGGCTACGGCAGCGAGGGTGGCAGCGAGGCCCTCGAAGGCTATCTCGTTTCGAAACTGGTTTCGCGGACCAACTAAAAGTCATCATATAAGTATGATGACATATTGACATATCAAACAAGAAGGAGCATTGAAGGTTCAGGTCTGGGAAGAACGACAACAAAGAACGGGCGCATGATTGGCGCTGCGGTTCTCAATACAAGGGGAGGGTTCATGAGTTCGCTGGTGGAAGTGGCGCCGCGCGCGTCGGTAAACGCGGAAGCCGATTATGTGCGGTCGGGGATTGAGTTGGCGAAATGGAGAATCGTCCCATTTCTCTTTCTGTGCTTTATCCTGAACTATATCGACCGAACCAATGTCGCCTTTGCCAAGCTCCACTTTCAGAAGGACCTTGGATTTACCGACGCGGTATATGGTTTTGGCGTATCGCTCTTCTTCGCCGGTTTCCTGCTGTTTGAGGTGCCGAGCAATCTTCTCCTCGCCCGGATCGGAGCGCGCAAGACCCTCGCGCGCATCATGATCCTCTGGGGAATCGTGTCGGTCGCCATGATGTTTATCAAGACGCCGACGCATTTCTATCTGGGGCGCTTCCTGCTTGGGGCGGCGGAAGCCGGGTTCGTGCCAGGCGTTGTCCTTTACCTCAGCTTCTGGTTCCCCTCGACGCTCCGCGCGCGCATCACCTCGCTGTTCATGGCGGCGTTGCCGATCTCGGGGATCATCAGTAATCCGATTTCGGGCCTGATCATGGATAATCTCGGAGGCGCCTTTGGTCTCGCGAGCTGGCAGTGGTTGTTTCTTCTCGAAGGGCTGCCCTCGATCGTCGTCGGCGTCGTGGCGTTATGGTACCTCGCCGATCGGCCGAAGGCGGCGAAATGGTTGTCCGATCCCGAGAAGGATGCGATTGCGTCAAGCGTCGAGCGCGAGGAGCAAGGCAAGCAAGCTGCGACGCATCATGGGTTTGGGGGCCTGCTCTCCGATCCCCGTATCTACGTGTTCGCTTTTGCGGTTTTCACCCAGTACGCGGTCGCAAATACGTTTGCGTTCTGGGGTCCGTCGATCCTCAAGGGATCCGGGGTTGCCAATGTCTGGTATCTTGGCCTGCTGAACGCGGTTCCGTTCGTGGCCGGCGTGGTGATGATGACGACTGTGGCCTGGCGATCCGACAAGAAGATGGAGCGTCGATGGCACGCGGCGTTCGGACAGGCGCTCTCAGTCGTCGGTCTCGTGCTGCTGCCGGCCGGCGTGCATGATCCCTTTCTCGCGGTAGTCTCGCTCGCCCTTGTCGCATCCGGCCATTATGCGTTTTGGTCCGTCTTCTGGACGATTCCTCCAAGCTACTTCCGTGCCCGCTCGGCGCCGGGAGGCATCGCGCTCGTGGCGAGCATCGGAGCTCTGGGCGGCATTTTCGCGTCGAACCTCATGGGCATGATCAAAGATGCCACGGGTAGCTTCAGTGCCGGGTTCTATGGGATCGCTGCGTTGGCGGCGCTCGGAGTTGTCGTGCTGCTCGTGGGCTTTCCGGCGCGATTGCTGCCGGCGGTCAAGGCATCCTGACGTCGCTGGACGGAATGGGATGTTGCCGGCTTCTGCATATTTCGTTTCCGGCCAGGTACACCTGCGGCCTGATCGGAAACGACGATCGTTATCGCAGCAAGGAGCATGATCGATGGTCGATCGTCCGAACATCATTCTCATCATTACCGACCAGCAGCGCCATGACACTGTGGCCGGGTTGGGCGCGCATTGGATGAAGACGCCAAATCTGGATCGCCTTGTCGCCTCGGGGGTATCGTTCAGAAATTGCTATACGCCGTCGCCGCTGTGCGTTCCGGCGCGCGCCAGCCTCTTCACCGGGATGTACCCCCACAGTCATCACGTCACGATGAATTTCTACAAGTGGGAGCCGACCTGGGTCCGGTTGCTGGCCGAGGCCGGATACCACTGCGTCAATATCGGGAAGATGCATACGAATCCTTACGACGCTCCTGGAGGGTTTCACCAGCGTATCGTCGTGGAAAACAAGGACCGGCCGATGTTCCTCGATGAACCGGAGCGGGCCTATTATGATCACTGGGATATCGCGCTGCGGGCGCAGGGGCTGACCCGTCCGACTCGCTACGCCAGATACAAGCGCGATCCGGATTACTTCAAGGAAGCGTTGGGCGCGTATCCCTGGGAATACGACGAGTCGATGCATCCGGACACGTTCGTGGGACGCACCGCATGCTGGTGGCTTGAGGAGCGGCAGGCGGACGCGCCGCTCTTCCTCGAGATCGGCTTTCCGGGGCCGCATCCTCCGTTCGACCCGCCGCGGCGCTATATTGACATGTATGACGACGTCGACGTTCCCATGCCCAGGACGACGGCGGCCGAGTTGGCTGCCCAACCGCCGGCGCATCGGGCACTGCGACAGAACATGATCGACAAGAATTTCGATTGCGTTGCGTGGAAGAACGATCCGAGCACCGAGGCGATCCGCCGGATGCGGCGCTACTACGCAGCGAACGTCACGCTGATCGATGAGCAGGTCGGCAATATCATGAGCGTGCTCGAGCGGAAGGGCTATCTGAAGAACGCCATCGTGATTTTCACCTCTGATCACGGCGAGAACCTCGGGGATCATGGGCATATCCAGAAATGGAACATGTACGATACCGCGACCAAGGTTCCGCTGGTCGTGTGGAGTTCAGATCTCAAGACGCGCGATGTCCGGACGGATTCGTTGGTCCAACTGATGGATATTGCCCCCACCATTCTCGACTATGCCGGTGTGGGCATTCCTGCGGGCTGGGAAGCGGTATCGCTGCGGCCCGTTCTGGAGGATGGCACTACAACCGTCCGCGACAGCGTCTATTCCGAACTCTATCGGGATCACATCCAGAGCGGATCGGAGTGCATCGTCATGCGTCGCGATGCGCGCTGGAAAGCCGTTTGGTATTTGGGCGAGAGCTGCGGTGAACTCTATGATCTGGAAGCGGACCCGGACGAGCTGCAGAATCTCTGGGACTCGAAGCAGCACGTGCAGATCCGGAACGAGTTTGTCCAGCACATCCAGGATTGGCTCATCCGCGGTGCGATCGAGAATCGCGAACAGACCAGGGAAAAGCCGCAGCCCGCAATGGCGATCGGCTAGGTCTGTCTCACCCACGTTGGTTCGTCTCTCGCGCAGGAAAATTCGAATCTAATGAGCTCTGGATACGACTATATCATCGTTGGTGCCGGTTCGGCCGGGTGCGTTCTTGCAAACAGGCTATCTGCCGATCCGGCGCGGCGCGTCCTCCTCCTCGAGACCGGCGGCAGCGACCGGAACTTTTGGCTGAAGCTCCCGGTAGGCTATTACAGGACGATCTACGACAAGCGTTTTTCTCGGCAGTTTGATACGGAGCCTTGCGAGGGAACGGGAGGGCGAGCCATTGTGTGGCCGCGCGGTCGGGTCATCGGCGGTTCATCCTCCATCAACGGACTGATCTTCATCAGGGGGCAGCACGAGGATTTTGACGATTGGTCAAAGCTTGGCGCTTCAGGATGGAGCTACAAGGAGGTGCTTCCGTTCTTCAAACGGTATGAACGCTACGAAGGCGGAGACAGCGAGTATCGCGGAGGGGGCGGCGAGTTCGAGGTTTCCAATCTGCGCAACCGGAATGTCGCCTGTGATTCCTGGTTGGCGGCGGGATCTGAATTCGGTTTGCCCTTCAATGCTGATTTCAACGCCGTGACGACTTACGGCGTCGGGCGGTATCAATTGAGCATTGGCTCTCACTGGAGAACCAGTTCGGCGAGCGCCTTCCTGTATCCTGCCCTGAAGCGGCAGAATCTCACGCTGGTCGCTCATGCTCACGTCAGCAAGATAATCGTGCGCGCACAGGTCGCAACCGGCGTCGAATATATCCGCGACGGTCGCGTCGAGGTTGCCCATGCCGACCGCGAGGTCATCCTGTGCGCCGGGGCAATTCAATCCCCGCATCTTCTTCAATTGTCGGGTATTGGCCCTGCGGATCTGCTTCGTTCGTTGAAGATTCCGGTTGTCGTGGATCAGCCGGAAGTTGGAGCCAATCTTCAGGATCATTATCAGGCGAGAGCCATAGTCCGGCTGAGACGGCCAATTTCTCTGAATGATGAAGTACGCAATCCCGTGAAGCTCGCCGCCATGGGCGCGCGCTGGGCCCTCAACAAGGGCGGTGCCCTTACCGTCGGTGCGGGGCAAGTTGGGGGAGCTGCATGCACGCAGCACGCGATCGGCGGCCGTCCGGACGTCCAGTTCAACGTTATGCCTCTCTCGGTCGACAAGCCGGGAGAGCCCTTGCATCGCTATTCCGGCTTCACGGCATCGGTCTGGCAGTCTCACGCCAAGTCGCGAGGAACCGTCCAGTGTCGGTCGGCGGATCCGCTCGATCAGCCCCGCATTGTTCCCAACTATTTTGCAGAAGCCATCGACCGCAAGACCGTCGTGGCGGGTTTGCAGATGCTGCGGGAAATTTTTGACCAGAAGTCGTTTCGGGGGCTGGTGGAATCGGAGGTTCTTCCGGGGCCGGAGTTCGCGGGCGAAGAGGGGCTCTGGCGGTTCGCGCAGATGCATGGCGGCACGGTGTTCCACTGCGTTGGGACTTGCCGCATGGGCGGAGCGGATGCGGTGGTCGATCCCGAACTGCGCGTAAGAGGAATCGATCGTTTGCGGGTGGCGGACGCTTCGGTGATGCCGGTCGTGACCTCTGCAAATACCAACGCTGCTTCGATCATGATCGGCGAGAAGGGGGCGCACCACATACTTTCCCGGAGCCAGGCGGGATAGTTTGCGGTCTGCTGTTGTTTTTTTGGCTACGCTGGAGGACAATGCAACTATAGCTCTAGGATGCCAAGATGGTGCTTTCCGCGGATACGTACGCCCCTAAATACGCGCAGATTGCAGACATTCTGCGACAGCGGATCGCTCGCAATTATTGGCCTAAGCAGGCTCGCCTTCCGCCAAATGAGGCGCTGGCTGAAGAGTTCGGCGTGTCGCGAATCACCATTCGCCAGGCGATCGACATCTTGGTCAATGAACATCTTCTCGAAGCAAGACAGGGCAGCGGTACCTACGTCGCGCAAACTCCGGTGCAGGATCGCTGGCTCCCGGTCGAGACCAGCCTCTCGCAGCTCGTGGAGATGTATAAGGACACTTCGCCAAAGATCATCAATGTATCGGAGCCCTCGAATATCAAGCCGGCCCTGAACGCAAGTGATGGAACGCCGGCTGAACGCTACGTTCACATGAAGCGCGTGCATTATCGCGAGAAGCAGCCTTACTGCGTCATCTCGATTTTTCTCGATGAGGCGGTTTTTCAGAAGCACCCGACTCGTTTCCGGCGGGAAGTCGTGATTCCGATTTTGGCTTCCATGCGCAGTCCCAAGATAACCCGCGCTCGCCAGACACTTACGATCGGTACAGCCGATCTCGAAGCATCCAAGCTTCTTGAAATTCCGCTTGGTTCTCCGGTCGCGGAGGTGCGGCGTGTCTTCAACACCGCTAGCGATCGCGTCATCTACCTCGGAGAAGTGACCTATCGCGGCGACTTCATTCGCATCGATATGGATCTGAAGCCTTAGGAGTCCTCCTCGGATCGAGCAAAACGCAAAGCCAAATGTCGCTTCGGCAGGCTTACGCGATGACTTTGCCAGGGTTCATGAGATTGTGGGGATCGAAGGCTTGCTTCAGGAGCTTCAGCGCGTTCAGCTCTGCTCGTGACTTGTAGCGGAGCATCTCCGATCGACGGAGTTGGCCAACGCCGTGTTCTGCGCTGATCGAACCGCCGAGATCGGCGACGATGTCGTGCACAATCCGGTTGATTTCGCTCCGACGTTCAATGAACTGACCGGAGCTAATGCCCAGCGGCGGCATCGGATTATAATGAATATTGCCGTCGCCGAGATGGCCGAACGCAAAGGGACGGATGCCCGGGACTGCGTGCGCCAGGGCAGCGTCGGCACGCTCGATGAACTCAGGCACCTGCGACACCGGGACCGAGACGTCGTGCTTAATGCCGGCACCACCCGCTTTCTGTGCTTCGGCCTGACCTTCGCGAAGCGCCCAGAGACGGAGACGCTTCGCCTCAGAATCCGCGAGCACGCCGTCGATCACCAGGCCTTTTTCCAATGCTTCGGACAGCAATTGCTCGATCGGACTGCGCAGCGTACCCGGTTCGCCATGGCCCGCCGCCTCGATGAGCACATACCACGGGTGCTCCTCGGCAAACGGTGAGATCGCTTCCGGCAGCGCCACCAAGACCCACTTCATGCATTCGCGCCGCATCAGCTCAAACGCGCTGAGGCTCTCCCCGACGTGGCTGCGGGCGATGTGGAGGAGATCAAGTGCCGCCACCGGCGTTGGGGCAGCAACGAAAGCCGTGACGATGTCTCGTGGTCTCGGAAATAGCCGCAGCGTGGCGGCGGTGATGATGCCGAGCGTGCCCTCGGCTCCGATAAAGAGTTGTTTGAGATCATAGCCGGTCGAGTCTTTGCGCAAGCCCCGCAGCCCGCTCCACATGCTGCCGTCGGGAAGAACGACTTCGAGCCCGAGCGCCAGAGCGCGCATATTGCCGTAGCGCAGGACCTGCGTTCCTCCCGCGTTGGTCGAAAGGTTGCCGCCGATCTGGCAGGATCCTTCGGAGGCGAGGCTGAGCGGAAACAACCGGTTGACATCGACTGCATGCGCCTGCACCTCTGCGAGCGTCATCCCTGCCTCGACCGTAATGGTGTCGTTCTGGGGGTCGACCGCGCGTAGGGCGCGCATCCGCTCCAGCGAAATGATCACGCTGCGGGGGTCGACTGGCTGAGCACCGCCCGCCAGGCCGGTGTTGCCGCCCTGAGGTACCATCGAAATGCCTGCCTTTCGGCATGCGGTCACGACTGCAGAAACTTGGGCAGTGGAGGAGGGGAGCGCGACATATTGCGCGGGTCCCCGGAACGCGCCGTCGAAAGAAATACAATAGCGCTCGAACTCAGCATTCGGCTCGACCAGGCCTTGGGAGCCCAAGATTGCGCGCAGACGGTCGCCAAGGTCGTTCGTCAGCATGTCTCCCGTCGCGATGATGTGCACAACGCTGTCTCCCCTTCAGTCAGGTAAAGTCAAAGGCGCCGCGGTGGCGGCGCGTGAGTTGCGCGAGCGCGTCGAGCGATGGCGCGCCCAACTGTCCCATCGCGGTCTCCAGCTCTTCCTTCAAGAGTCCAGCGACATAGGCTGCGCCTCTTCCACCGAGTGCGCCGAGCCCGAGAAGGAATGCGCGCCCCGCAAATGTGCCGCTGGCGCCGAGTGCGATAGCGCGCGCGACGTCAAGGCCCGATCGTATGCCGCTGTCGAACAGGACGGTGGCTCTCGTCCCGACTCTTGCAACGATAGCGGGCAGGACGTCGATCGCAGCAGGCGCAGCATCGAACTGGCGACCACCATGATTGGAGACCATGATGCCATCCACTCCCACTGCAAGCGCCTGTTCGGCATCATCGGGATGCATGACACCTTTTACGACCAGCGCGCCTGACCAGGCATCCCGCATCAGCTTCATGACATCCCAGGAGAACGTGCCCTTGATCTGGCTCTGTACAAAGCCGCCGGTTTTCGCCAGCGTCGGCGGCTTTTCGACGTAACGCTCCATGTTGCGAAAGGTCGGCGTGCCCGCTGTGGCGAGCGCAAGCAGCCACGGCGGCGACAGAGCCACGTCCAAGATGGTTCTTGGCGTGGGACGAAATGGGACCACCAGGCCGTTGCGCAGATCACGAGGACGCTTGGAGCGAACCGGCGCATCCAGCGTCGCCGCCAGCACTCGCACGCCAGCTGCGTCCGCCCGCTTGATCAGATCGAAGGTGACGGCGTGGTCGTCGGCGGGCAGTCCGTAGAGCTGAAACCAGGCATAAGGACCCGCAAGCTCGGCGACGTCTTCGATCGTGGCGGTGGCGAGCGTGCCGGCAATATAAGGAATCCTTGCCTTGCCGGCTGCACTTGCGAAAATCCGCGTGGCGCCGGGCCAGATGATGCCGTCGATTCCCACAGGAGAGATGCCGATCGGCGCGGCGCAACGGACGCCGAACAGCTCAACCTCAGTGCTAACGGGACCAGGCTTGCCGTAGCGGGGGACCAACTCCACCGCATCCAGCGCCAGTCGATTGCGCCGCGTGTTCAGATCGTCACCCGTTCCGCCCTCGAGAAAATCGAAGGCGAAGCGCGGGATACGGCGGCGGGCGCGGCGCTCGATGTCATCCAGCGTGGGCAAACGCTGACGCAAGCGAGCCTCGGGGCTTGTTCCGCTGCCGGCACCCCAGGCTTGCGCGCGCGGTGAGGAGCGGCGAAGATCGCCGGCCATGAGAAAGCGTCCTTGGTTGCGTGACCGCACCTCTCATAGGACGCGTTTCGTCATCACCGCAAATAATTAGGGATGATGACCGCGATAGCTTCTGATGATTGCCGGCAGGATCGCTACCGCGACTTGGCGCGCCGTATAGCTCGGCGCCTCGCGGTATCTCCGGAAGCCGGCTGCACATAGTTGCTTGCCGATGTTGCGGCCTCGAGCAGGTCGTGGCGAATGATGTCCAGCACGGCTCTGGCGGCGGCGGACACCATTCGGCGCGGATGATGAACCCAGGCGATCGATCGGACGATGCGCGGTTCGGCGAAGCGGTGCGCCCTCACCCTGCCGTCCGCCAGGGACTGTTGAAGTGCAATCGTGGGCAGCACGGTCACGAGATTGGTGGTGGCGATCACGTCGCAAACCGCGGGCAGGGTGTCGAGCTCCAGTCTCGGCTTCAATTCGATGCCGGCTGTGGTGGCGTGCTCCTCAAGGATCATGCGCAGGCCGTGCCGTTTCGATGGCATGACCAGGTCGAACTCGGAGAGATGCCCGAAACGCAGGTTCGTCGGTGGCTTGATCGGCGCATCCTTTCGACAGGCGAACACCATCTCTTCGTCCATCACATGGTGCGTGGCGAGCGAAACGCGCCGGCGTGGCACGTTGATCAGCGCAAAGTCGAGTTGCCCGGAATTCACCCAGTCGGTCAAGGTTTCCGTGTATCCCTCGCAGGCCGAGAGCGTGATTTCCGGATAGAGATGAGCAACGGTTGCGGACGAACTCGCCATCGTGCTCTGTGCCACCGAAGTAATCAGTCCGACCGACACCCGGCCGGAAATACGGCCGTTGAGCCGCGCCATTTCCTGCTTGGCATATTCGACGTCGCGCACGATAGGAAACACGAGCCGCGAGAACGCTTCGCCGGCGACCGTCAGCGTCATTCCGTTGATGCTCCGCTCGAACAGCTTTTGGCCAAGCTCGGCCTCAAGTTTGGCGATCTGCATGCTGAGTGCCGGCTGTACGATGTTGAGCTGGCGGGCTGCGCGGGTCACGTTCCTCTCTTCCGCCAGGCAAAGGAAGTATTGCATCTGCCTGAGTTCCATTGGTGTTTCCTTCCTGTCCGCGCCGGTGTTGCCGGTTGCCGTTAGGCATCATTTTGGATGATCGAGTTAATCATCAATCATTATTTGTACTGATCTTAGCTTGCCTCTACTGTCCGTTCAAACAGCTTGACGCGCCAGCAGCCCGAGATCGGCGCCGCCCAGGCAAACAACATTCATTTCGATGGCCGCGACGCCTGGCGTCACTTGCGTCGCGGCACCAGGGAGCAGAAGCGAAGCATCATGCAGCATCGGACGCCCTCACGGCTGATTATCGGCATTTCCGGTGCCTCCGGCGTCGTCTACGGCGTGCGCTTGCTGCAATTGCTCCGCAACGCCGGTATCGAAACGCACCTGGTGATGTCGAAGGCGGCGGAACAGACCTTCGCCTATGAAACCGACCTGAAGATTGCCGAGGTGAGGGCGCTCGCCAATTTCAGTCACCCCATCGATGATATGGCAGCCTCGATCTCCAGCGGCTCGTTTCGCACGGCAGGCATGATCGTCGCGCCGTGTTCGATGCGATCAATGTCGGAGATTGCGTCGGGCGTCACCACGACGCTCCTGACCAGGGCCGCCGACGTCGTGCTCAAGGAGCGTCGCCGGCTGGTGTTGATGGTGCGCGAGACGCCGCTGCACACCGGCCACCTGCGCACCATGACCGCGCTTTCAGAGATGGGAGCGATCATCGCGCCGCCGGTGCCGGCGTTCTATGCCAAGCCCGACAGCCTGGACGACATGGTCGAGCATACGGTCGGGCGTGTGCTCGACCTGTTCGACATCGACATCGGCGTGGTGCGCCGCTGGGGCGAGGATGAGGCATTGAAGCGTCGTTCGCCACGAAAAATTGCTCCCTATGCTTGAAGAAGACCACGGAAAGGATCGCAACATGCGGACCGAGAACCTGGCCAGAACCGCTGCGGCGGAGGCGCCGAGTGATTTGCGCGCGTGGCTCGCTCACCTCGCCAAGCGCGGCAAGCTCGCCGTCGCCCGCGAGGGAGTAGGGCTAGTCGATGAGCTTGCTGCCGTGTCGAAGCGGCTTGAGCGCGACCGCGCCGTCTTGTTTCCAAAACCCGGCGGACACGACATCCCGGTGGTTGCCAATCTGTTCGCGGGCCGTGACTGGGTGGCCGATTCCATCGGTGTCAGCGAGGAGCAGTTGTTGACGCATTTTCTTGCGGCGGCGCGTGCGCCACTTCCGAGCCTGGAAGTGACAAGCGGGCCGGTGCAGGAGGTCGTCCATAACGAGGTCGACCTGATCCGGCAGTTGCCGATCCCGAAACACAACGAGCGCGATAGCGGCCCCTATATCACGGCGGGACTGTTGATCGCGCGCAATCCGCGCAACGGCATTCAGAACGTATCGATTCATCGCTGCCAGATCAGCGGTCCGAACCGCATCGGCATTCTGCTGTTGCCCCGGCATACACTTTCCTACTTCCGCACGGCCGAGGAAGCAGGCGAGGCGCTGGAGATCGCCATCGTCATCGGGGTTCATCCGGCCTTGATTCTGGCATCGCAGGCGATTGCTGCGCTGGACGAGGACGAGATGGGGATTGCCGGGGCGCTGCTCGGTCGTCCCGTCGACGTTGTGAAGTGCAAGACCAACTCCGTCCGGGTTCCCGCCCACGCCGAGATCGTGATCGAAGGTCGAATTCTCCCCGGGGTTCGTGAGCCGGAAGGGCCATTCGGCGAATTTCCCCAATACTACGGACCGCGCGCCGATCGCGAAGTGATCGAGGTCGATATGGTCACTCACCGTGCTGAGCCGATCTACCACACCATCGTCGGCGGTGGCTACGAGCATCTCGTTCTCGGCGGCGTTCCGCGCGAGGCGACGCTGCTGCAGCATCTGCGGCGCAGTTTTCCGAACGTGCTCGATGTACGCCTTACCCGCGGCGGCACCTGTCGTTATCACCTTGCCGTCAAGATCGACAAGATCACCGACGGCGAGCCGAAGAACATCATCATGTCTGCTTTCGGCGCCCACTATGACGTCAAGCAGGTCGTCGTCGTCGACAGGGATGTCAACATCGGTGATCCCGAGGAGATCGAGTGGGCGGTGGCGACACGTTTCCAGGCTGACCGCGATCTTCTGGTGGTTTCCGGTGCGCTCGGCTCCAAGCTAGATCCGACCACGAGCAACGGGATCAGCGCCAAGATGGGGTTCGACGCGACGGTGCCGGTCGGCGCGCCCGAGTTCGATTTCAAGCGGATCCATGTCAAGGGCGAGGAGGAGGTCAACCTCGCCGAGGTCCTGCAAAAGGATCCCAATGCCGCGCTCTCCCGCGTTCTTGCACGGGCGCGATAGGCAAAAGGTTGATCCGAGCACATTGACAACGAAGCGTCCGCAGAACGGACGGTAGCAGATAAACATTGGGAGGTGGTGGATGTTCTCTAGGATAATTCGCGCGAGCTTGGTTGTCGTTTCGGTCGCGGCATCGGGCATGATGCCGGCGCGGGCAGAAAAAGCCGACGAGGTCAAGGTCGCGATCAACAACGTGGTCAGCGATGTTGTCTTTCATCTTGCCGCGGAACGTGGGTTTTTTGCCGAACAGAATCTCAACGTCACCCTGATCAGCTTCGATTCCGGACCGAAGATGATTGCGCCGCTGGGCGCAGGGCAGATCGACGTTGGCGCAGGAGCGTCTTCCGCAGGGCTCTACAATGCGGTGGCGCGCGGCATCAATGTGAAGGTCGTTGCCGACAAGGGCTCCACGCCGCGCTCTTACGACTACATGCCGCTGCTCGTCCGCAAGGCGCTGGTCGACAACGGCAGCGTCAAGACTGTTGCGGACTTGAAGGGAATGAAATTCGGCGAGGTTGGTCCGGGTGCAGCGACCAACGCAAAGCTCAGCCACATCCTGGGCAGCGCAGGGCTCGCTTACAAGGACGTAACGCACAACTATATCAACTATCCCCAGCAGATCGCAGCCCTCACCACCGGTGCAATCGACGCGGCGATCACGACGGAGCCGTCGGTCACGCAGGCCATCAATAGCGGCGTCGCCGTGAAGTTCGTGGCCGATGGCTATCCGGATCAGCAGGTTGCCGTGCTGCTCTATGGCGGTGACTTCATCGCCAAGCGTCCGGCCGTCGCCGAGCGCTTCATGATCGCCTACCTCAAGGCGGCGCGCGTCTATAACGATGCCACCGCTGGCGGAAAATTCACGGGCAAGGGCGCGGACAAGGTGATCCAGACCATTATGAAGAGCACGGGTCTCAAGGATCCCGGTCTGTTTCAGAAGATGGTGCCAAATGGCATCGATCCCGACGGCAAGGTCAATGTGAAGAGCATGGCCGATGATCTGAAGTTCTTTGCCGACAACGGCTATCTTGAGCGGCCTGCCAAGGTGGAAGACGTCGTGGATTCCACATTCGCCGAGAAGGCGGTGCAGAAGCTTGGCTCCTACAAGCCAGTCGAGAACTAACGGCAAATCGCAGGGATACGTCATGGCTATTGCGAGCACGTTAAGTAGACAAGGCCGGCCGGCGGATCGCAGGCAAACAGGGGCGGGCTGCGGAAGGCCTGGGTTGCGGCAGGCCGTGCCGAATTCATCTCCGACCAGACGCCGGGATCAATGCCGGGCCCGGTTGATCTGGGCGCAGTGATGCTGCACTTGCGCGAGGTGCTCCCGGCGGACGCGATCATCTCGAATGGTGCCGGCAACTATGCCATCTGGGTGCACAAATTTCATCGCTATGGCGGCTTCAGGACCCAGCTTGCGCCGACCTCTGGATCGATGGGTTATGGCCTGCCGGCGGCAATCGCCGCCAAGCTGGCTCATCCCGCGCGCACGGCTGTCTGCTTTGCGGGCGACGGCTGCTTTCTGATGAGCGCGAACGAGCTCGCCACGGCGGCGCAGTATGGGCTCGGCGTCATCGCGATTGTCGTCAACAATGGCATGTACGGCTCGATCCGCATGCACCAGGAGAAGGAATATCCCGGACGGGTGCATGCGACGGCGCTGGATAATCCGGATTTCGTCGCGCTCGCGCGGGCCTTTGGCGGTTATGGTGAGCTGGTCCTCAAGACCAATGACTTTGCCGCGGCGTTTGCGCGGGCCAGGGCCTTCGCCGATGAAAAACGTAAGCCCGCCATATTGGAGCTCAGGATCGATCCCGAAGCGATCACGCCCACCGCAACGCTCACGCAATTGCGCGAGCGTGCGCTGGCCGCACGAGATGCTGCTCTGTAACGACGATGGCTCGCCGTGGGTGCCTCTCGCATTGACAGATCATCCGGCCTATGCTGACGGGAAAGGAAGCAACAACTACGTCTGAAGGGAGGCCTGGATGTCGACAGCTCTGCGCATTGCTTATGGCGCCTTCGGAAGGGTCGCGCTACTGGATATGGATCGTTCGCTGGTGCGTCACGCGCATCCGCATTGCCATGTCCTGCTGAAGGTCGAAGGCGCCGATACACAGTTCCTGGTGGGAGATCGGGTTTATCCGCTGACGGACACCGGCGCTGTGCTCGTCGACGGCTGGAAGCCGCACGCCTACGTTCACGATCCCGCGCGGCCGCGGGCCCTTATTCTGGCGCTTTATATCGAACCTCAATGGTTGAAGGAGTTTCGGCCCGGCTGGGCCGCAAGCGGCGCGCCAGGTTTCTTCGATCAGCCTTCTGGTGAGGTTTCGCCGCGGATCCGCCAGCTTACGATGCAGCTTGCCACCGAGATGATGGCGCACCCGGGTTGCGTGCGCGACCATGAGCAGACCCTCTCGGACCTGATGATCGCGGTGATCGAGCGCTTTACGCCGTGGCGCAGCTTTCCCAATTCAATCCGCGGCATGAATGCGATGACCTGCGACTGGCGGATCCGGCGAGCTACGGAGGTCATTCGCGCGCAGGAGGGAGCCCGCGCCAATGTCGATCAGTACGCGAAGGGAGCAGGGCTGTCACGCGCACAATTCTTCCGCCTGTTTGAATCGTCGCTCGGGGTTTCGCCGAAGATCTATCTGAACGTGGTGCGCATGGAGCGGGCGCTCGAGGCCGTGATCCACCAGGACACGTCGGTCACCGATCTCAGTGAGCGCTTCGGCTTTCCGGAGCCTGCGCATTTTACCCGCTTCTTTCGCGATCATGCCGGCGTCAGTCCGCGCGAATTTCGCAACGTCTCGCGCCTTGCAAGTTGATATTGCGGTGCACACTTTCAAATGAGACGATTTGGTAGGTCGTGAGATCGGGCGGTATGGCCCGCATGGCTGACATTCTGACAACTGCTCCACGCCGCGTCGGAGAGCGCGGTGGAGAGGAGCGTCGGAATGGCGGAGGCCGCGGTTCAATCCGCATCATCTGTCGATCAGAACACGGCTGAAGACCGGCCTTGGGTCGGTCGTTCGATCGAGCGCGTCGAAGATGCCGCACTGCTCAGCGGCCGTGGGCGCTTCATCGACGATCTCGGCACTCCGCCGGGGACACTGCATGCTGCCATCCTGCGCTCCCCACATGCCCATGCCGATATTGTCTCTGTTGACGCGGAGCTGGCTCGGCATGCGCCGGGCGTCGCCGCTGTCCTCACCGGCGAGCAGGTCAAGGCGCTGACTTCGAGCCTCGTCGTTGGCGTGAAGGCGCCGGTGGAATGCTGGCCGATCGCGATCGAGCGGGTTCGCTATGTCGGCGAGCCCGTCGCCGTGGTCGTCGCGAGCGATCGCGCCCGAGCGGAAGATGCGATCGAACTGATCAATGTCGAGTACCAGCCGCGCGCTGCGGTGGTCGATCCGTTGGCGGCGCTCGCAGCCGATGCGCCTGTCCTGCACGATGGCTTTCCCGGCAATCTCGCCAGCGATCGCAGTTTTTCCTACGGCAATCCCGAGCAGGCGTTTGCCGAAGCAACGCATCGCTTTTCAATCGACATCCGCTATCCGCGCAATTCCTGCACGCCAATCGAAACCTATGGTGTCATTGCCACCTATGATGCGGCTGAGAATGCCTTTGACATCCTCGCCAATTTCCAGGGCCCCTTCAGCATTCACACCGTGATTTCGCGTGCGCTGAAGGTACCGGGCAATCGGCTGCGGCTGCGCACTCCGCCGGATTCCGGCGGCAGCTTCGGTGTCAAGCAGGGTGTCTTTCCCTACATCGTCTTGATCAGCGCGGCCTCTCGCGCCGTCGGGCGCCCCGTGAAGTGGATCGAGGATCGGCTTGAGCATCTGACGGCCTCGGTCTCGGCGACCAACCGCGCCACGACGCTTTCAGCCGCGGTCACCGCTGATGGCAAGATCCTCGCGCTCGATTGGGACCAGGTCGAGGATTGCGGCGCCCACCTGCGCGCGCCCGAACCCGCTACGCTCTACCGCATGCACGGCAACCTCACCGGCGCCTATGACATCCGCCACGTGAAAGTGCGCAACCGCGTCATCGTCACCAGCAAGACGCCGACCGGCCTCAACCGAGGCTTTGGCGGACCGCAAGTCTACTTCGCGCTCGAGCGCCTGGTGCAGCGGATCGCGATCGGGCTGCGCCTTGATCCGCTCGATGTCATCAAGCGCAATCTCGTTCCGGCCGACGCCTTCCCTTATCGCACAGCGACCGGCGCGCTGCTGGACTCCGGCAACTATCAGGAGGCGATCGCCAGGGCTGTCGAGCACGGACAACTCGCAGAACTGAGGACGCGACGCGATGAGGCGCGAGCGCAAGGCCGCCTTTATGGCATCGGTTTTGCCGCTGTCGTCGAGCCCAGCGTCTCCAACATGGGTTACATCACGACCGTGCTTACGGCGGCGGAGCGTCGCAAGGCCGGACCGAAGAATGGCGCGCAGGCAACCGCAACCGTCGCGCTTGATCCCGTCGGGGGCGTCACGGTCCATGTCGCATCCGTGCCGCAAGGGCAGGGTCATCGTACGGTGCTGTCGCAGGTAGTGGCCGATGTGTTCGGCCTCAAGCCGCAGGACGTTCGCGTCAATACCGAGATCGATACCGGCAAGGATGCCTGGTCGATCGCCTCCGGCAACTATGCGAGCCGGTTTGCGGCCGCCGTAGCCGGGACCGCCAAGCTGGCGGCTGAACGAACCGCGGCCCGTCTTGCGCGCGTCGCCGCGAGCCAACTGAATGTTGAGCCGGCAGATATCGTGTTCGCCGGCGGCTTCGTCGCGTCGAAGCACAATCTGGAGAACCGCGTTGCTTTTTCCAGAGTCGCGGCGCTCTGCCATTGGTCGCCGGGCTCATTGCCTGATGATGCCGGCCAGACCATCCGCGAAACCGTGTTCTGGACGCCGCCGGAGCTGACCCCGCCGGACGATCAGGATCGCATTAATTCCTCGCTCTGCCACGGCTTCATCTTCGATTTCTGCGGCGTCGAGATCGACCGCACGACGTTTGAGACCCGTATCGATCGCTACGTGACCATGCACGATTGCGGCACCATCCTGCATCCGGGCATGGTAAATGGGCAGATCCGCGGTGGCTTTGCGCAGGCGTTGGGCGCGGCGCTCTATGAAGAATACGCTTATGCCGCCGACGGCAGCTTTCTGACCGGAACGTTTGCCGATTATTTGCTGCCGACGACGACCGAAGTCCCCGAGCCGCAGATCATCCATATAGAGACACCGTCGCCCTTCACCCCGCTCGGGGCAAAGGGCGTCGGCGAAGGCAACTGCATGTCGACGCCGGCGTGCATCGCCAATGCCGTGGCCGATGCGCTCGGGCTCCCCGACGTCACGCTGCCGCTGGTGCCGGCGAAGGTTGCCGATTTGGTGCGTGGTCCGGAGCCCGAACCGCCGACGGGACAATCGAGGGCGGCGCTCACACGCGAAGGAGACCGCCGGCTGCGCGGCGAGGGCAGTGCGTCCGTCAACAGGGCGCCGGAGCAGGTATGGACGATGCTGCTCGATCCCCAGACATTGCAGGCTGTGATCCCCGGATGTGAGCAGGTCCACAAGGTCTCCGACACGCATTTCCGCGCCGACGTGACGCTCGGTATCGGGCCGGTCAGCGGACGCTATCGCGCCGATGTACAATTGTTTGATCTCGATCCGCCGCATGCGGTGACGTTGCGCGGGAAAGCCGAGGGGGCGCTCGGCTTCGGTCACGCCGAGGGACGGATCACGCTCGAGCCCGACGACAGAGGCGGTACACGGCTGCGCTACAGCTATGACGCAGCGATCGGCGGTAAGGTGGCCAGCATCGGCGGCCGCTTGCTCGACGGCGCGACGCGCGTGATCATCGGACAATTTTTTGCGGCACTAGCGCGCCACGCCGGCGGTGGAGCGCCTGCAAGCGGCTTCTCGATGTTTGCCCTGCTCAGCAAGCTCGCAAGCCTGTTTGGAGGGCGACGATGAAACCAGCCGCCTTCGACTATGTCCGCGCCGAATCCGTCAACGAAGTCCTTGAGGGACTTTCCAAAGAGGGCGGCAATGCCCGCGTATTGGCCGGTGGCCAATCGCTGATGGCAATGCTCAATATGCGCCTCGCCAAGCCAAGACTCCTGATCGACATCATGCGGCTGAAGGAGCTCAACCGCATCGAAGAGCAGGCGGGAGTGGTGACGATCGGCGCCGGCGTGCGCCAGGCCGCCTTGCTCGCATGGCCGGAGCTGGCGCGGACTTTGCCCCTGCTTGCGCTGGCGTTGCCCTGGGTCGGTCACGTCCAGACGCGCAGTCGCGGCACTATTTGCGGTTCGCTTGCACACGCCGACCCGAGCGCCGAGATGCCGCTCGCGCTGATCGCCCTCGGCGGCGAGGTGCATCTGCGCAATGCGCGGCGGCACCGACGGGTTGCAGCAAGCGAGTTCTTTCTTGGCATGATGGCGACCGCCCGCGCCGAGGACGAGTTGATCGAAGCCGTATCGTTTCCAAGTCCGGGCGGCGGATGCGCATTTCGCGAAGTCGCCCGCCGTCATGGTGATTTCGCCATAGTGGCCTGTGCGGCGGTTGCAACTCCGAAGGGGGTCCGCTTAGCGGTCGGCGGCGTCGCCGATGTCCCGATGGCGCGGGACTGGCCGCGCCTGGACGGAAGCGCGCTCGATGACGCGCTGAACGGCTTTGCCTACGAGCTCAACGCGCGGGACGACGTGCACGCGACCGCGCGCTATCGGCGCGATCTGGTGCGGATCATCGGTCGCGATCTGGTGCGCGAGGTGCTGCAATGACCCGTCTCAGCGCCGATGGCCGTCATCCGGTTCGCTTCAAGCTGAACGGCAGGCCGGTTGAAGCCGAAGCCGAGCCGCGCATGCTGCTGTCCGACTTCCTGCGCCAGCAGATTGGTGCAACCGGAACCCATGTGGGCTGCGAGCACGGGGTTTGCGGTGCCTGCACGGTCATTGTCGACGGCATGCTCACGCGTTCCTGCCTGACGCTGGCGGTGCAGGCCGATGGTTGCGAGGTCCAGACCGTCGAGGGGCTTGCTCCGTCGCCCGATCGGCTCGGCATCCTGCAACAAGCGTTCCGCCGCAACCACGCCTTGCAATGCGGCTTCTGCACCGCCGGCATCCTGATGTCGCTCGACCATTACCTGCGCCGGCATCCGGCGCCAAGCGAAGCCGATATCCGCGATCTCCTGAGCGGCCATCTCTGTCGCTGCACCGGCTACACCCCGATCGTCAATGCGGCACTGGAAGCGGCCGCCGAACTTGGCACCTCCATCGAAGAGACATCAGATGCTTGATCTCGGCAGCAGTTTCATTGCAAGCGTTGCACGTGATCCCGATGCGCTTGCGCTGGTTGATGGTTCGCTCCGCCTTACCTATCGCCAGTGGTACGGCAGGATCTCGGCGCTCGTCGGGTCGTTCGACCGCATCGGGCTGAAGCCCGGCGATCACGTGGTTACCTTACTGCAGAATCGCTGGGAGGCTGCAACCCTGCACTGGGCCTGCCAGTTTGCCGGGCTGGTCATCACGCCGATCAACTGGCGCGCCAAGGCCGACGAGCTCGATTTCTGCATCGAGAATGCGGAAGCTTGCGCCGTCTTCTATCAGGATGTCTCCGCCAACGCCGTGAAAAACTCCGCACGCGCCGCCGGCCTGCAACGTATTGCGGTCGGCATGAGTGCCGACGGAGATCTGACCTTTGCCGACATGGTAGAAGGCGGCGCTGCCGGTGCCGAGCCTCGGGTCGGTGCTGATGCATGGTCGATCATGCTGTACACTTCGGGCACGACATCGAGACCAAAGGGCGTGCCACGCCGCCATCGCGCCGAGCGCGCGGCGGCAGTCGCGCATGTCGCGCAAAATCTCTATGGTCGCAACGAGCGCACGCTCGGCGTGATGCCGCTCTATCACACCATGGGTGTGCGCTCTCTGCTCGCGATGTCGCTGATCGGCGGCACCTTCATTTGCCTGCCGCGCTACGACAGCCGCCAGGCGCTGGCCCTGATCGAGAGCGAGCAGATCACCAATCTCTATCTGGTGCCGACCCTTTATCACGACCTCGTTCACCACGAGGCGTTCCCGGCGATAGACATATCGACCGTGCGAAAGCTCGGCTTTGCCGGCGCCTCGATGACGGACGGTTTGCTCAAGAAGTTGAGCGAGCTGTTCAAGCCGGACCTGTTCGTCAATCATTACGGCAGCTCCGAGATCTACACGTTCACCATCGATCAGAACGCACCGGCCAAGCCCGGCTCGGCCGGCAAGGCCGGCATCAACCAGCATATCAAGGTGGTGCGGATCAATGCCCGCTCGGCCGTCGAACTTGCCGCACCGGGCGAAGAGGGCGAGATCATCGCCTTGCTCGCCGGCGACGAGGCATTCGAGGGCTATTGGCGGCGGCCGGAGGCCGACGCCAAGGCGCTGCGCGAGGGCTGGTATTTTACCGGAGACACCGGGTTCGTCGATTCCGATGGTGACCTGTTCGTCACGGGCCGTGTCGACGACATGATCATCACCGGCGGCGAGAACGTCTCGCCGGTGGAGATCGAAAGCTGCCTCTCGCTGCATCCGGCGGTCTCCGAAGTGGCGGTGGTCGGTCTCGCCGACGAGAAGTGGGGCAAGATCGTCGCCGCCTTCGTCAGGCGCAACCGACCAGTGTCCGAGGCGGAGCTCGAGCAGTTTTGCCGCACCTCAGGTCTTGCCAATTTCAAGCGTCCGCGGCGCTACGTGTTTGTTGACGCCATTCCAAAATCGCCGGTCGGCAAGCTGCTGCGGCGTCTGCTCGTAGCCGGAGAATATGAAGCCGAGCGCCTGCCGCCCTCGGATGCAGCCTGATCACACGACACCAACGAAAGGAAACAACCACATGCCGTCACCGTACAGCTTTACCGACCCCCGTCTCGCCAAGCTCGATGGGTTCAAGGTCGAGATCGACGAGGCGCATGAGCGCGCCGACATCATCCTCGGCCGGCCGCCCTATAACGTCGTCTCGATGCCGCAGCGCGACCAGCTACGGCTGACCTTTGAGACGCTCGATGAAGATCCGCGCGTTCGCGTCATCGTGCTGCGGGGCGAGGGCGACCATTTTTCTAGTGGAGGCAATATCGGCGGCTTCATGGAAGCGAGCCCGGAGCATGTATCAAAACTGGCCTGGAATATCGCGGCGCCCGCGCGTTGCGCCAAGCCGGTGATTGTCGCCAATCGCGGCTATTGCTTCGGCGTCGGATTCGAGTTGTCGCTCGCCTGCGACTTCCGCATCGCTTCCGAGACCACACAATACGCTCTGCCTGAACAGAAGCTCGGGCAAATCCCGGGGTCGGGCGGGTCGGCACGCCTGCAGAAAATGGTCGGCATTACGCGCACGAAGGACATCGTGATGCGGTCAAAGCGCATTTCGGCGAAACAGGCACTCGAATGGGGGATTGCAACCGAATGCGTGCCGGACGCCGAACTCGAGAAGGCAACCGACAGGCTGGTTGACGAACTCCGCTCCTTCTCGCCGTTGGCACAGCGCACCGCGAAGAAGCTCCTGAACGACACCGAAGACTCGACGCTCACGATCGCAATCGAGCTCGAGGGCCATTGCTACAGCCGGCTGCGTCAGTCCGAGGATTTCAAGGAAGGCGTCGAAGCCTTCAACGCCAAGCGTCCGCCCAAGTTCGTCGGGCGCTGACGACGAAAGAACGCAGCTAACAACGCCGCGGACGGCCGTCAGCCGCCGCGGCAATCTTCAACGGGGAAGAAAATATGGCTGAGATGGACGTGTCGGTCGCGAATGTGCGGACGTCGGCAGACAATCGACAGATGGTCAACGCGATCATCGCCTCGGTGCTCGGCTGGGCGCTCGATCTTTTTGATTTGTTCATTCTGCTCTACGTCGCGCCGGTCGTCGGCGCATTGTTCTTTCCGTCGAGCAACGCCGCGCTGTCGCTCGCCGCAGTGTATGGATCGTTCGCCGTCACGCTCTTGATGCGGCCGCTTGGCTCGGCCGTATTCGGCCATTATGCCGATGTGCACGGACGCAAGCGCGCCATGCTGGTCGCAATTTTCGGTGTCGGCATCAGCACGGCTGCGTTCGGCGTGCTGCCGACGATCGCCCAGGTCGGCGTGATCGCGCCAATCATCTTCCTGATCCTGCGCCTGGTGCAGGGCGTCTTCGTCGGCGGGGTGGTGGCCTCGACCCATACGATCGGCACGGAATCCGTGCCAGCAAGTTGGCGCGGGGCGATGTCTGGTCTGGTGGGTGGTGGTGGCGCCGGGATCGGCGCGCTGCTGGCGTCGTTCGTGTTCCTGATCACGTCCTCGATCTTTCCCGGTGAAGCCTTCGCGGAGTGGGGCTGGCGCGTCATGTTCTTCTCCGGCCTGCTGAGCTCTTTGCTCGGCTGGTTCATCTTCAAGAACCTTGAGGAGTCGCCTTATTTCAAGGAGCTAAAGCGGCAACAGGCGACACGTAAGGCAGAGGTGCCCAAGGCTCCGGTCAAGGAAATCTTTTCAGGGGAGTATCGCAGGATCTTGCTGCTCAATCTCCTGATCACGTTCGGCGGCGGAGCGGGCTACTATCTGACCTCCGGATATCTTCCGAGCTTCCTGAAGATCATCAACGCGATCCCGAACCAGACCTCGTCGCTGATTCTGATGGGCGCCAGCGTCTCGTCGTTCTTCTCGGCTGTTCTGATCGGATCGCTAAGCGACAGGATAGGGCGGAAGAAAACCTTTCTCCTGGTCGGAGCAGGTGCCATCGTGCTGCTTCCGCTGTGCTATCTGGGCCTTGCTGCGACGAAGGACATCACGCAGATCACGCTCTATGCGCTTGCGATCGCCTTCATCGGCAATGCCGGCTATGCACCGGTGCTGATCTTCCTGAACGAGCGCTTTCCGACGGCGGTGCGTGCAAGCGGTACAGGGCTGTCCTGGAACATTGGCTTTGCGCTCGGCGGTATGATGCCGACCTTCGTTTCGCTGGTGAGTGCCGGCACCGCGCAGATTCCGACATCGCTCGCCATCTTCTCGGTTGCGGTGTTCGCGATCTACCTGATCGGAGCAATCGTGATCCCAGAGACCAAGGGCGACTTCAAGTGAGGACTAGTGGCCGCGCGGTCGGGCCGCGCCGCCACGATCGAAAGTTAGGTTCGGATATCATGTCTTTTCATGCTCTCAATCTGATCGACGGCGTCTGGCAACCGGCATCCTCCGGTGAAACGATGCCGAGCATCGATCCCTCCAATCAGGCCGTGATCGGCCGCGTCGAGGCCGGCGGAAAGCAAGATGCGGAAGCGGCGGTATCGGCCGCACGCCGCGCTTTCGGGCGCGCGGATTGGTCGCAGAATCCGCGGCTTCGCCAGCTGGTCATGCTGAGATGGGCGGACCGGATGGAGCGGCGCGGTGCCGAACTGGCGCGCCTTCTCACGCTGGAGAACGGGAAGCCACTCGCGCAATCCCGCGGCGAGATCGAGGGCAGCGTCTCTGAGATTCGTTACTACGCGGGATTGACACGTCACATCCCCGGCCACGTTCTCGAGGTCGAGCCGGGGACGTTCTCGACGATGCTGAGAGAGCCCGCAGGCGTCGCCGGCCTGATCATTCCGTGGAACGCGCCCGCGGTGTTGCTTATCCGCGCGTTGACGCCGGCCCTTGCCGCCGGGTGCACGGCGGTGATCAAGCCAGCGCCGCAGACAGCTCTCGTTACTGCCGAGATCATCAAGTGCCTTAGCGAAGTCGAGCAGCTTCCTGCCGGCGTCGTTAATCTCGTCAACGAGCAGGGTCACGACGTGGCGGAAT
Source organism: Bradyrhizobium sp. LeoA1Lang (assembly GCF_055413685.1). NCBI lineage: Bacteria > Pseudomonadati > Pseudomonadota > Alphaproteobacteria > Hyphomicrobiales > Nitrobacteraceae > Bradyrhizobium > Bradyrhizobium sp. LeoA1Lang. Next base: position 42,800 of record NZ_JBVAPG010000049.1, read on the forward strand.
ATCTCGTCACTTCGCCCGAGGTCGACGTGCTCAGCTTTACCGGCTCGAATGCGACTGGGCAGCGCATCATGGCTGCGGCTGCGCCCACCATGAAAAAGCTGTCGCTCGAACTGGGCGGGAAGTCGGCCTGCCTCGTCTTCGAAGATGCAGACGTCGAAGCAGTCGCCCCAAAGCTCGCTGCCGCTGCAACCATTATTGCCGGACAGCAATGCACGGCGGCGCGACGTATTCTCGTTCACGCGTCGCGATATGACGCGATGAAAGCGGCGTTGGGATCCGCGCTCGCGAGGCTGAAGCTGGGCTCCGGCCTGGCGGCGGAAACGAACATGGGTCCCTTGATCGATGCCGGCGCACTTGCCGCGGTTTCGCGTAGCATAGCCGATGCGACGGCTGCAGCCGACGAGGTTGTGCTGCGCGGCGCACGGCCGAACGGCGATTTGGCCAAAGGATTCTTTCTGGCTCCGACGCTGGTCGCTCACCGCGACACGTCGGCGTTCTTCGTGCAGGAAGAAATATTCGGTCCCTTCGTCGTTATCGAGAAATTTGATGACGAGCAGGAGGCGGTTGTCCGCGCCAATCACAGCGAGTACGGCCTCTCTGCCAGCGTCTGGACCCACGATGGCGCGCGCGCGATGCGCGTCGCACGCGCTTTGCGCAATGGCACGGTGTGGATTAACGACCATAACAGGCTGTTCGCCGAAGCGGAAACCGGTGGATACCGCCGCAGCGGACTGGGCCGGCTGCACGGTTACGATGCGCTGATCGACTTCCTTGAGATCAAGCACATCTATCAGAACTGCGGCACTGTCTAGCGATCGACGAACTGCATTTTGACGGTGTGATCATCGACGGCGGCTCGGCAGGCTGGTTCTTGCTAATCGGCTGCGGGCACTAGGCCGCAGATCTGGCTGTGTCCGCTAGCCCCTTTGAGGCTTGCACATCGGCCACCCTTTCGATTCCTGGAAGCTGCCACTCGTCTGGACAGCCAGTCATATTGGTAACTTGTCGACACCGACTTCGATGGTTACTCTGTTGGTTGCGGTCCAAGGGTGACTCTCATGGCTGATCAACGTCCTGCTCCGATCTTCGTTGCGGATTCCGTGGGTTTGGATTTTCTGAACACGCTCGCAACTCCTTTGGATATTGAGGTTGAGTGGCTCGGATCGGGCGAGGGCCTGATTTTATGGCTTCTGCAAGCCGATTTGGTGCCGCCCGAGGTCGTCGCTGATCTGCGCAGAAGGGCGGTAGCGGGGGAGTTTGATGCAGTTGCGGCTCAAGCGCGCAAACTGCGCGAGTGGTTTCGCGGATTCGTCAAGGCGTATAAGGGCAAGCCTCTCAAGCCGAGAGTTCTCCAGGAACTGGAGCCGCTAAACCGCGTACTCATCAGGGACGAGGAATTTGGCCGGATCGTTGCTCGTGAGACCGTTCGGAAGAGGCCGACGAAGGGAGATGGGGATCAAGCGCCAGTTTCGGGGTTGGCATGGAGCCGTCAGCGCCGCTGGCGATCGCCTGATGCCTTGCTGCTTCCAATCGCGCAAGCGATGGCGCAGCTTGTGTGCGAGGAGGATTTCCAATACGTCAAGGCCTGCGAAGGACACCGTTGTACCTTGATGTTCGTGGATAGAACGCGGGGGCGTGCGCGCCGTTGGCCGCCCAAGCCGGGTAGGCGGCCTTCGCTGCGGCTACGGCCGCGTCGAGCTACTGCTTGGAGGCCCGGCGGGCACTGTGCCAGCACTTCCTCCGTCGCGATCCAGCGCCCGTCCGGCGATCAGGGCGTGACGTACATTGCCTTCCCTTGCGCCAGATACTGGAAGAGCTTGTAGCTCATCCAGATATAGCCGTCGCTGCCGTTCCACTGGTGACCCCAATCCGGGCCGAAGCTGTTCTGGATCAGGATGGCTTGCTGGTCGTCGTCGTAGCCGATGATGAGCATGCAGTGGCCGACGAGCTTGCCGTCCGGACTCTTGTCCTTGTTGAAAGGGCCGGTCATCGGACTCGGCGAGGTGCTGTTGTAGCTCCCGAAGCCCTCGTTCAGCGCGGTGCCGTAGCAGAGCGCGCCGCCATTGGCGATCACCGCCTTGATCGAATCGAGATCCGACGTGTCCACCATCGCCCAGCCGGGAATCTGGAAACTCGCGTCGACGGTCGCGTTCGCATCATAGCTCGACCAGAGCTCGGGGCAGCTCGGATAATACGGCGCCGTTGCCCAGTTTGGCGTTCCTGCCTGGGTCAGAAGGTCGAGATAGGAGTCTAGCCGCGAGCCGTTGCAGGTGCTGACGCCGTAGCTCTTCATGACTTGGATATAAATGTGGGCCGGGCTCGCCTGCAGCGACGCGGTCGACGGCGATTGCTTCGACACGGCAGCGGCGGTGAAGGTGGCAAGACCATAGGTCGAGGCCCACGCGGCGCAACTGCCCGGACTGCCCTGGTGCTGCGCCGTGCCCTGCGCCTGCGGTGGCGGCAGATAGTCGGGATTGACGGTCGCAGATGTGGGGAGCGCTCCGGCGAACACTGGCCGGATCGAGCGCCCGGTCTCGGCGGTTGTCGGATCGTACCCTGGATTGAAGATGACGTTGAGAGCAGCTTCCTGCGTCGACATGAGAGCCTCCGTTGTGTGATGTGGAATGATCGGGACGAGACCGGGCGGTCATGCCGCCCGGCGGGGTCTTGCAGCCGGCGAACCGGTCATGGTGATACGGCTTCCGCTGTCTTGCGCCGGGACCGGCTTTGGCTCGTCGCCGCGCTCGCTCGCGCCAGTAGAGCCTCGTCGCCGCAGCGCGGCACGAGCCGCAGCGTGGCGCGCTGCACCTGATTGGGATCGGCTGCAGCTTCGCGGGCCTGCAGCAGATGCTTCGGCAACGCGCTGTCTTGAAGAAGCGATTGGTCTCGATGATCCGTCATGGTGTCAGGCTCCGTTTCGATGAGAAACCGTGTCGGGATCGCGATGGTGCGATCTCCGGCCTCACGGGCATTGCGGGACTGTGTGCGGAGTCGGAAATGTCGACGGCATCGCCGGGATGCTGCGCAGCTCGCCGAGCAGGATGCGCCCGCTGGTCGTGATCGTGTCGCCCGCGCCGCCGCTGGTGTTGCCGAACACGAGTACGCCGACCTTGTGCGTGGCATCGAAGGCCATGTAGGTCTCGTAGCCGTCAAAGCCGCCGTTCTTGTCGAAGTAGTCGTTGGACAGTTGCCAGCCGAGCCCCATGGACAGCACGTTGGACGGCGGGTGGACCTTCTGGGTCTGTCTCATCGCCAGGCCAAGATGTCCCTCCGGCGGACTGATTTCGGCCTCCAGGAACGTCAGCATGTCGGCGAGCGTCGACGACAGCGCGCCGGCGCCGAGCCCCGCTGAAGTCAGCACCCAGTCCGGCGGCTCGACCGTCTTGTAGGACGGCGGCAGGCTCGTGGGCGGGACGTAATTGTAGCCTTGCGCGACCTTCGCCTTCACGGCGCTGTAATTGACTTGCGTCGACGTCATCCCGAGCGGCGCCGTCACGCGGTCGACCACAATCGCCGGCCAGTTCTGGTACGTCGCGTCCCAGTTGAACGCGCTATTGCCGCCAGCATAGGCATGCGACAGCAGCACGCCGAGAAGCGCGAAGCCCGGATTGCTGTAGACCCAGTGTCTGCCGGGCGCATAAGGCGGCGTGAAGTCGTTCAGGAATGCGCCCAGCGACGAGAGCGGATAGTCGCCGAACGCCGGCCGCTGCCCGCATACTGGAGTCGGGAATCCGGCGCTGTGGGTGGCGAGGTGCCAGAGCAGGATGTCGCCGTGGGGCTGTTTCAGGATGATGTCGGACGGCAGCAGATCGGTGACGCGGGTGTCCTGCGTCGCCGAGGTCTGCGACGCCGCGAGCGCCAGAAGCGTTGCCGTGAACACCTTGGTGTTCGAGCCGATGAAGACCACGGTGTCCTCAATCGAACCGGTGCCGCCCTCATGCAGGTCGACTTGTCCGAACCGGAAATAATAGCGCTGGCCGGCGACCGTCGCGCCGACCAGGATTCCGACGGACTTCTTCGGCTCGGGGATCCCGAGAGGTGCGACAAGAGGTGAAAAGAGGCGATCGACTATTGCGCTGATTCCGTTCGCGTTCTGCATCGCAGTTTTCCAGTCGCGTGCCAGCCTCAGACGCTGAGGCGACGTATCTGTTGCAGTTTAAGGAAACGCCGCCGCCGCGAGTGCCTCCGACGCCGTGACGCCACTTGCGAGAAACCGGAAGGCCATCGGCACAATCCTTCTGTTCGGCGACTTGCGTCGCCGGTAGCCGGAAAACTTTGTAAGGTCTTTGCGCTTGAGTGCTTCGGTTGGCGCTATTCAGCGAACAACTTTAGATCATCGCTGATTCAATACCACTACCCTTTCGGGTAGTCGCGCGGACAATCGGGCTGCACAACTTACGGATGGTAACGTCAGGAGATGAGATTCAAAGAAAATATGTACCGAATGCTTTCGTCGTGGCGCGCCATAGGGTCTGTTGCCTCGCTAGCTGCAGCGGTCGACGGAACCAGCTCCCGACAAAGACAAACGCGATCGGAGTGATGCAGGTTGAATGGCTCGCTTGTCGGAATGGATTGCCGCTCGGCGCTCAAGCTGTCCGACATCGAACCGCGCATTGGGACTCGCGGACGCCAAGTGTGGTCGACTCTCGCAGTCCTACCTGACCTGCGATTGAAACTGGCGGTGCTTGAACGCTGTCAGCGCGACGACGATCACACAGCACAGCGCGTTGAACCCGTTGGTCAAGCCCAGCGTGATGTCGCCGAGATTGGAGAAGGAGTAGACGGCCGTTGATCCGTTCGCGGCAGTCCAGAGAAACCAGGTCGAATAGGAAATGGCTGAGGCACCATTGGTATCGTGCGCGATCCTGTAGATCTGCGGCAGATAGGAAATGACCCGCAGAGCGTTGAAGACCGTGAACAGGTAGTACGCTAGATCCGAAAACATCATCCGTGCACCCGGCTTTCGTCCGATCTCAGATAGAGCTCTTCATGAGGCGCTCCGTCAGCTTTGCGGTGCGCCGCTCGTCGATCCCTGTGCTGTCAAATGTTGGCTAGCTCTGCTACCGGATCATGACGCGCGCGGACTGAGCGGCTACATCCGTAACCGAAGTGTGGTTTGGCGTACCGTTGTTTGAGCCGTCAAACGGTGCGCCATATATCCTGTGTGCCGGCAGCGTCACGCTAGCTGCTTCAAGGCCGCGGCGGTTGGAATGCGCTTGACTTAACAAAACGATGTCGTATCATTTTTTCGCATTTCGATGCGGTGAGCGGAGTTTCCCGCCCAATCGGCTCGGCGCTCCTTCGCTGAGTTCACGCGGTCTTTACCCGATATCCAGTGGATAGTTGACGCCGAATTCAACGAACGCATGTCAATCGCGATATGGGACTGGTTCGTACAGCCACGTCAGTAAGCTTGGTCATGAGAACCGCCGAAAAGACTACATGCCTTCTCCACACGAATAGTCCGCCGCGCATGAGACCCAGAATTCCATTACCGTTTTCGGCACTGCTCCTTCTCTTGCTTTCTTTCCAAGAGGCTACGGCGCACGCCATCGTGATCAAGTCGTCGCCCGCGGCTGACGCAGTCATGCCTGCCGGCAACGTGCCGATCCATCTGCAGTTCAACAGTCGGATCGATCACGATCGTTCAAAAGTGACGCTGATCGGCGCTGGTGGGACAGAGCAGCGGCTCACACCGGCGGCCGACTCGCCGCCCGATGCCCTGGATGCCGAGGCAAAAGGTCTCAGCCCTGGTGCTTGGCGTCTGCGCTGGCAGGTGCTGAGCGTCGACGGGCACATCACGCGCGGCGATATTCCGTTCACCGTGCGATAGCCGTGTCGCTCTTTCTCGACATTTTCGGCTTCCTGTCCGTCGTTCTGCGGGGGCTGATTCTCACGAGCCAGACTTTCACGCTCGGCACGCTTGCGTTCCTGCTTGTGCTGCTGCAACCGCTCGAGCCCTGGCTTTCCGTCGAGAGCGCCAAGACTGGCAGCCGTTGCCGGACATTTCTTCTTATCAGCTCGTTCCTCTTGGGCATCTTCACGCTTTGCTCGCTCGTACTTAACGCGCTCGCGCTTGTCGGCACGCTCGAGCTTTCGTGGGCGGAGGCCGCCGGGGCCGGTTTCGTACGAGCGGACCTCGTGATCGCCGCTTGCGCCTTCCTCATTGCTCTTCTCGCAAGAGCGTCGTGGAAAACATCACGGCTTCTCTTTCTTGTCGGCCTCGCCGCCGTGATCTTGATCGCGCAGCTTTCGGTCACTCACGCAGCCAGTCGTCTCGACCTGCGATGGCCCTACCTCGTCTCAGGGGGGCTGCACATGCTCGGTGCCGCGGTCTGGATCGGAGGCCTGCCGTGCTTCCTGATTGCGCTCAACCTCTGTCAAGATCCGGTTGACTGGAAGCTGATCGGGCGGCGCTATTCTCTGATGTCGATGGCTTCGGTGGGCGTCATCCTCGTTGGCGGCATCGTGATGTCGATCGGCTATATCGGCTCCTTCGAAGCGATCTACGGCACTGCCTATGGCGTCATGACAAGCGCGAAGGTCTGCCTGCTGCTGATGCTGCTCGCCCTGGGCGCCTTGAACTTCTTTACCGTCGACCGGTTGCGCCGCGACGCTTCAACGCCGATCATCCGGCTGAAGCGGTTCGCCGAAGTGGAGATCGGGATCGGCGCGGCTGTGATCTTTGCCGCCGCCTCGCTGACGTCGCTGCCGCCGGGCGTCGATCTGGCCCAGGACCGGGTGAGCTGGTCCGAAATCGTCGAGCGGTTCACGCCGCAATTCCCGATCCGCCTATCAAGCCCTGATTATGACAAGCTCACCGTCGCGGAATTGCAGAGAAAAATTGCTGCGGCCGATGCGCAGCGGACAACGGCACCGCTGGCCTATGTCCCAGGCGAGGGCACGATCCTGCCCCGCAACGCGGCGGATGTCGCCTGGTCGGAATTCAACCACCATTGGGCGGGGATCTTCGTCATCCTCATCGGCCTTCTCGCCCTGATCCAGCATTTTCGCTGGGGCCGGTGGGCGAGGCACTGGCCGCTGCTGTTTCTTGCCATGGCCATGTTTCTGTTCTTCCGTGCCGACGAAGCGGCGTGGCCGCTCGGACAGTTCGGCTTTTTCGAATCGCTGCGCGATCCGGAGATCGCACAGCATCGCATCTTCGTGCTGCTGATCGTCGTGTTTGGTCTGTTCGAGTGGCGCGTGCAGGTCGGCGGGCTCAGGAAGAGCAAAGCGGCGCTGGTGTTTCCGCTGACCACCGCGATCGGCGGCGCACTGCTGCTCACCCATTCTCACGCCATTGCCAACATCAAGGACCAGCTCCTGATCGAGATGAGCCACACGCCGCTGGCGCTGTGCGGCATCGCCGCCGGATGGGCCCGCTGGCTGGAGCTGCGGCTCGACGGCAGGGCAAGCCGGATCGCCTCCTGGATCTGGCCCGTGGCATTCATCCTCGTCGGGCTGATCCTGCTCGATTACCGAGAGGCTTGACCCAAACGGCAAATCGACGTTTCGCGGCGATCGGTAGACCTGCTTGGCACCGCCCCGTGTTCGAATAGACTGGACCCAATTGAGATGACTTGACGGCGCGGCATCGACCGGGGAGTTGTCTTGCAACCGGATCTTGCTGGACGGAGCCGAGCCACATGAGTTTCCATTCGATCTACCGCCACGGCTTCGCCCGGGCCGCCGCCTGCGTCACGGTGTCCCGCGTGGCCGATCCGGCTGCCAACGCGACCGCGATCATCGAGGCCGCCGACGCCTGCCACAGGCAGTCGGTGGCAACAGCGGTATTTCCCGAACTGTGTCTGTGCGGCTATGCGATCGAAGATCTGGTCATGCAGGATCCGCTCCTGGATGCGGTGGAGCGGGGGCTGGAGCGGATTCGGGCCGCATCGACCGAGCTGATGACGGTCCTGATCGTCGGCGCGCCGCTGCGTCATGGGGCACGGATCTACAATTGCGCTGTTGTCATTCATCGTGGCCGCATTCTCGGCGTCGTTCCCAAGACGTACCTGCCGACCTACCGGGAGTTTTACGAAACCCGTCACTTTGCCTCCGGCGCGGGACTGACCGGGTTGGAGATCACGATTGGCGACGTTCGCGCACCCTTCGGCGTCGACCTGCTCTTTGCGGCGGACGATGTTCCGGGACTGACCATCGGCGTGGAGATCTGCGAGGACATGTGGATCCCGGTGACGCCGGGATCGGAACTCGCGTTGGCCGGGGCGACCGTGCTTGCAAATCTCTCGGGCAGTCCGATCACGATCGGCCGGGCGCTGTCGCGTGATCTTCTGTCGCGATCCTGCTCCGCGCGCTGCCTTGCCGCCTATGTCTATGCTGCGGCGGGAATCGGGGAATCGACCACCGATCTGGCCTGGGATGGCCAGACCTCCATTTTCGAGAACGGCGTGCTTTTGGCGGAGGGTGAGCGCTTCCGCCAGGACGGACAGATCACGATCGCCGACATCGATCTGGACCTGCTGCGTCAGGAACGCTCCCTGATGAGCACCTTCGACGACAATCGAAGGCAGAAGAGTGCCGGCGCCTATCGGAAGATCGGCTACTCGCTACGGCCTCCGATGACGGACATCGGATTTGCGAGGAAGGTCGAACGCTTCCCATTCGTGCCCAGCGACCAGAGCCGCCTGAATCAGGATTGCTACGAGGCCTACAACATTCAGGTCGCGGGCCTGGTGCAGCGGCTGCGGGCCATCGGCACGAAGCGCGTGGTAATCGGCGTGTCGGGCGGGCTCGATTCCACGCACGCTTTGATCGTTGCCGCCAAGGCGATCGATCTTCTCGGATTGCCGCGATCGAACATTCTCGCCTACACGCTGCCGGGCTTTGCGACCGGCAGCGAAAGCAAGGCCAATGCCCTGGCCTTGATGCAGGCGCTGCAGGTGAGCGCCGGCGAGCTCGATATCCGCCCGGCTGCCACGCAGATGCTCCGCGACATCGATCATCCCGCGGGGCGCGGCGAGCCGGTCTATGACATCACCTTCGAGAATGTGCAGGCGGGGCTCCGGACCGACTATCTCTTCCGCCTCGCCAATTATCGCGGAGGGATCGTCATCGGCACGGGCGACCTCTCCGAACTGGCGCTCGGATGGTGCACCTATGGCGTCGGCGACCAGATGGCGCACTATAACGTCAACGCCGGCGTGCCGAAGACGTTGATCCAGCATTTGATCCGCTGGGTCATCGCGACAGGACAATTCGACGATGAAGTCGCAAAGACGTTGCGCGCCATTCTGGCCTCAGAGATTTCGCCTGAACTGGTGCCTGTTCAGGCCGGCGAGACCCCGCAGAGCACGGAAGCGGCCGTCGGACCCTATGAGCTACAGGACTTCAATCTGTTCTATACGCTTCGATTCGGCTTCCGGCCGTCGAAGATCGCGTTCCTCGCCTGGCATGCCTGGAACGACGTCGCCAAGGGCGAATGGCCGGCTGCGTTTCCAACCGACCGGCGCAAGGCCTATCAGCTTGCCGATATCAGGCGCTGGCTCGAGGTCTTCCTGCGGCGGTTTTTCGCGTTCAGCCAGTTCAAGCGTTCCGCGATGCCAAACGGCCCCAAGGTTTCGTCGGGAGGGTCCCTGTCGCCCCGCGGCGATTGGCGCGCTCCCTCCGACGCCAGCGCTGCGGCATGGTTGGAGGATCTGGAACGAAACGTTCCGTCCGCCTGATGCCGACAGACCGATAGGCACCGCCGAAGCTGATTTGCGTTGTTATTGACCAAGCTCAACGCTCCGGCAGCGGAAAATGGGCTGAACGAAGGTGTCCGTCCGTAGATGCCGGCATGTTCTTGAGAAGGGTCGACCAATGCCCAGGAGCAAGCAACGCGGTCCCTCACGGAAAGCAGGTTTCTCGACCCGAATCGGGCCGGTAAGAACGTCGATGGCCAATAACGTCGCGGGTTCGGCTCGAAAGTCAGTCAAGCCATCGCTCACGAAGCCTTTTCATGTCGCCGTCGATCGGCAATTGAAGTCCGAGCACGAAAGCTACGAGGCCGCCGAGAAAGCCGCGATCGAGATCAAGAAGCGACATCCGAAGCTTCATGTAACCGTGTTCGACGCCAAGGAGCAGCGCCACACGCCTGTCGAGTTGCCGACGGCGGCGAACGGCCGGCACGGCCCCAATCACAACCCACACGGCAAGCCCGCAACGCCGCGCAAGGCCACCGCCGCTGGACGCCACTAGAGCATGATCCGGAAAAGTGGAGACCGGTTTTCCGAAAAAGATCATGCTCAAACAAAGAGCTAGAGTGGGATGACGATTCGAAGAAAAGTCATCACGCTCTAGATGTGGAGCCTCAAGAGGTTGTCCTCGGTGAGACCGAGTCTGCTGATCGGCGTTTGAGATTTTATACCGCCGTGAGGCCGATGCCAGTTGTATTGGTGCAGCCAGATCGGAAGCTCGTCGGCA